>JAZGDP010000125.1:0-4968 GCA_036477885.1 Dehalococcoidia bacterium | reverse complement strand
CATCACACCGTAGCTATTCCCCTCAGGGCTTTCATTCATCTTCTGCGAATCTCTTTAAGGCTATTTGCACCGGACATTACCCATGATAACAAAAAGAGGATTGATGGACAACACTTAATCGGCGCTCCACAGAGAACCCGGAGTTTGACTCTATAAATAGCAAAATATGTAATCCACTGAAATTTTTCGCTACCGTCAGACAAAAAGAGGTATGGTAGATAGACAACAGTGGCAGGAGTGCCTCAAAGAATCTGCCCTCTGAAGATCTCTTAACTTATCCAGAGACCTGAGAGAAAAGCTCCAGGGGTTGCCATCAGTCAGACACAGTATTATACTCAGAAAACGACGACGCAAGTGGGTGCTATATATGATTCAGGGGGAGCTTTAACTATATCCTCGGGATCTACTCGCGAAAAGTAAACCTAATCTCTAAATAAAAGAGGAAAAGAAGATGTGCGGCGTTAGCGGCATCCTGTACAAAAAAGTCGACTCGGAGAACCTGGCTCCTATAGGAGCAGACCTGGTCAAGATGCTAGAAGCCCTGGCCCATAGGGGCCGTGACTCCACTGGGGTAACGGTGGTGGGGGAGCAATACCCAGAGGATCTAATTCTGAGGTTATGGGTTGAGAGCGCCAATGGGTATGACGATATCTTCGATAAAATAGAGAGGAAACTATCGGGGTTTGGCGTGAGCATCAGATCTCGAAAAACGGTGGGCCAGTTCCTAAGGCTGACAGTGGCCTACCAGGGAGACCACCGCCGCCTAGCCGAGGAGTTGGCCGACATAGAGGGTGTAGAGGTCCACAGTATCGGGGAGACTTCTGAGGTTATCAAGGACGTGGGCACGGCTAGGACCCTGGACAAGAAACACCATATAAGTGAGCTAACAGGGACCCACGGGATAGGCCACGTGAGGCTGGCCACCGAAAGCCGGGTGGACATCAGCCATTCCCATCCCTTCTGGGCACACCCCTTTGCCGATATTACCGTGGTGCACAATGGTCAGCTCACCAACTATCACAAAATGAGGCGTAAATATGAGGATATGGGTTACCAATTCCACACCGGAAACGACTCGGAATTTATAGCGGTATATTTAGCCGATAAGCTGGCTCAGAATGTTACTCTGAAAGATAGCCTTAGAGATGCCTTGACAGACCTAGACGGCACCTTCACCTTCCTGGTCTCCACTAAAGAGGGCCTGGGTTACGCCAAAGACCAGTGGTCGGCCAAGCCCCTGGTGACCATGGAGACCGAGGAGGTAGTAGCCATAGCCTCCGAGGAGGTGGCGCTGCGCAGCGTGTTTCCCGAGGAGCTAGAGAGGTTCGAACCCCAGGAAGACGAGGTCATGACGTGGTCGATTTAGATGCCAGCCTTCTAACCACCAGAGAGCTTAATGTCCAGTTAAAGGAGCTATCTCAAAACGGCAGTGAGATTAGGGTCCTTAATCCCCAGGCCCGGCACAACCTCGCGGTAGGAATCCTTAATCCCTGCAAGATAACCTTCGAGGGCAGTGTAGGCTATTTCTGCGCCAGCCTTCTGGATGGCCCCGATATTACCATTAGGGGTAACGCTGGGTGGGCCCTGGGGGAGAACCTGATGAGCGGAAAGGTGGTTGTCACTAAAAATGCCGGAGCCTCTGTCGCCTGTTCCATACGGGGGGGAGAGATCTTTGTGGAGGGCAATGCCGGCGCTAGAGCGGGCATATCCATGAAAGGAGGAGCCTTAATAGTCAAGGGCAACACAGGGTTCCTCACCGGCTTTATGATGCAGAAGGGAAAAATAATCGTCTGCGGCGACGTGGGAGACGCTGTCGGCGACTCTATGTACGAAGGAACCATCTACGTAGCTGGCGAGATCGGAGCATTGGGGAACGATGCCAAGCTAGAGGAGGCCACTGAGGAGGAGCTCCTCTCTGTATGGCAAACCCTGGGAAAATATGGAATCCACGATAAATACAGGTTTAAAAAGATCGTGTCGGCCAAAAAACTCTACCACTTCGACAAGCTGGAGCTTTTGGAAAAACATGTCATCTAGGAGGCCTAATATCCAATGGTAATGGGCCACAGTCAATTATGGGCGCCTTGGATCATCGAGGATATCCACTCTAAGGCCCAACTGGGGAGATACCGTATAAGAGGCTTCAGCACCTTCCAGAAAGTTACCCATTTTGACGATCTGGTATTTTTATCCACGGGCCTTACCCGCTTTCCGTTAGAGGGGTACAAAGAGAAGTGCAACACCAGGACCATCATAGGAAAGCGGTTTGCTAAGGAACCTCTGGTGCTGGAGACCCCCATATACATCTCCGGCATGAGCTACGGCGCCCTCTCTCGTAACGCTAAGGTAGCTCTGGGCAAGGGAGCGTCAAAAGTTGGCACCGCCACATGCACCGGCGACGGGGGCATGCTCCCAGACGAAAGAGAAGCCTCAAAGAAACTGATCTACCAAGTGCTGCCCAGTCGTTACGGATATAACCCCCATCATCTGATGCAGGCCGACGCCATCGAGGTAGTGGTGGGCCAGGGAGCCAAGCCAGGCACCGGTGGCCTCCTCATGGGGGTAAAGGTTCGGGATAATATAGCCGAGATGAGGGACCTTCCCTTAGGTATAGACCAGAGAAGTCCCACCCGCCACCCCGATTGGCTGGGCCCCGATGACCTGGCAGTGAAGATAGAACAGCTTAGAGAGGCCACCGACTGGCGTGTCCCCGTCCATATAAAGCTGGGGGCATGTCGGGTCAAGGACGACGTTAAGCTGGCGGCTAAGGTGGGGGCAGATGCCATAGTTATAGACGGCATGCAGGCAGGCAGTGGCGCCTCTGCCGAGGTGCTATTCGACCACAGTGGTATACCCACCGTTCCGGCTATAGTGCTGGCTAGGGAGGCCCTCCGGGAGTTGGGCCTCTACGGCGAAGTAAGCCTCATCATCTCGGGGGGGATAAGGAGTGGAGCCGATGCGGCCAAGGCCCTGGCCCTGGGTGCAGACGCCGTGGCTATTGGCATAGCGGCCCTTATAGCCCTCAACTGTAACAAGGAGATCCCAGAGTCTGACTTCGAGAAGGAGATGGGGGTCAAGGCCGGCTATTGTAGCCATTGCCACACCGGCAAGTGCCCCGTGGGCATCACCACTCAGGACCCGGAGCTGGAGAAGAGGCTGGACCCCGATGAAGGAGGTGAGAGGGTGGCCAACTTCATCAATTCCATGACCATGGAGATGGCCTTACTCACCCGCTCTCTGGGTAAAGGCGATGTCCACAGCCTGGAGCCGGAGGACATGGCTGCTCTAACCATCGAGGCCTCGGCTATGGCCCGGGTGCCCCTGGTAGGCACGGATAAGATATTTGGTATCTAGTTCACCCCAGACATTAACCATGGGAGTGTAGCAAAGTGGCATCAAAAGAAGAACTCCATAAGCAGATGGATGAAGACAAAATAGAATATATCCTGGTCCAGTTTGTGGACATCCATGGGTCGCCCAAAGTCAAGATGGTTCCCGTAGCCCACTTCGATGATGTTGTAGACGTGGGCGCTGGCTTTGCCGGTGCGGCGGTGTGGGGAATGGGACAGGGACCCCATTCCCACGATATGATGGCCAGAGTAGATGTGGATACCTATACCCCCTTGCCGTGGAAGGCGGGAGTGGCCAGGTTCGCCAGCGATATATATGTGGACAACGAACCTCACATGTTTTGCCCTCGATTGAACCTAAAGCGAGTGCTGGCCGAGCTTAAAGAGAAGGGCTATGTCCTCAATGTAGGCATCGAACCGGAACACTTCCTGGTGGTTCGCAACCCCGACGGCTCCCTAGCCCTCTGGGACCCCCACGGCATAGATAATTTAGAGAAGCCCTGCTACGACTACAAAGCAATCTCGGGCGTTATGGACTACCTCAAGGACATGATGGACGGGATAAATAAGCTGGGCTGGGACTCCTATCAATCAGACCACGAGGACGCCAACGGTCAGTATGAGATCAACTTTAATTATGCCGATGCGCTGGTCACCGCTGATCGTTACACCTTCTTCAAGATGATGACTAGTCAGATCGCCCAGAAATACGGAGCCATCGCTACCCACATGCCCAAGCCCTTCGCCGACCGCACGGGAAGCGGAGCTCACATCCACTTCCACCTGGCCAACGCTAAAACCGGTGAGAACGTCTTCCTGGATGAAAGCGATGAATACGGATTAGGGCTTTCGGAGCTTGCCTATCACTTTATAGGGGGAGTCCTGGCTCACGCCCCTGCCCTCTGCTGTGTGACCTCTCCCACCGTTAATTGCTATAAGCGATTACAAGTAGGGGCTGCCTTGTATGGCTCCCGCTCCGGCTTCCTGTGGACCCCCGCCTTCACTAGCTACGGCGACAACAATCGCACCCAGATGATACGTACAGCCGGCCCCGGACATCTGGAAGATCGAACTATATCTGCCGGGGCCAACCCTTACCTTGCTCTGGCCGCCTACGTGTATGCGGGGCTAGATGGCATTCATCGTGAACTTGACCCCGGCGAGCCTTATATAGGCAACATGTATGAATTAGGGTTGGAGGAGATCCAGCGCCGAGGCAAACGAATGCTGCCTCAGAGCCTACTGGAGAGCCTCGACGAGCTGGAAAAAGATAAGGTTATCCAGGAATCCCTGGGAGTCATTTACGACGAGTTTATTAAGGTAAAGAGGGCCGAGTGGAAGCAGTACCATGCTCAGGTCACCCAGTGGGAACTGGATAGGTACCTGACCCTATTCTGACCGGGGTTAAGCACCAACATAGTTAAAGCTACCTATATTGAAATTCTACAAGAGAGCCCCTTGCCCTTAAATACTCGCCAACTACTAGCCAAATATGAACGTGGGGCCTTAAGCTAGAATAAACAGCCAGGGAGCCCTGGTTTCGCAATCTGAGATAATTATTGGGAGGTTACCTATGAGGCTATTCAGTGAGGGCGAGATGCGGCGAAGACTCGATGCC
>JAZGDP010000124.1:0-2740 GCA_036477885.1 Dehalococcoidia bacterium | reverse complement strand
TCTCCTTTTTTGATAGGTTAGGCTATCACCCCCCCCTTACATAATCCGGTGTATATCTTGAGCAGTGACCCGCCTTTGTATCTATCTTGTTCAGGTATATATGCTTTTATACCTAAACCACTAACATTTGTCAAGAGTCTGCCCTTATCCTACAGAAAATGAGCGCCTGCTCAGTTTTTTATGATACTTATAATACCTTGCGAAATTTTAACGGTTTTGGATTCATTTCTCCACCCCCGAACCTCTCAGGCAAGCTAATTACCAGGTACAGGGCCTTCTTCTACTTTCTAAGTCTTCCCCTAAAAAACAGACATGGCCCCATAGTTAGAGTTGGGCTATCTGTGGCATCTTATCCGCCCAGGGTCTAGCCTGCTCGAAGGCGGCGCACGCTTTGAGTACAGTGACCTCGTCCCCCCACCTACCTATTACTTGCAGTCCCACGGGCAGTCCATCGGAGGAGAAGCCACAGGGCAGGCTAGCCGCTGGCTGGCCCGTGACGTTGCACAGGGTCGTAAAGGGGAAGGCCCCCCACTCAGGATCAAATACCTGGCCCTCGATCTCTATACTTTTGGCTCCCAAGGGAAAGGCAGGAACGGCATTTGTGGGCGTAAGCAGGATATCGTACTCCTCGAAGAAGTCCGCCATCTGCCCCTTGAGACGAAACATCCCTCGAATAGCGTCTGAGTATTCCGCTGCCGTGGTTTTTCGAGCCTCCTCCAGGGTCTCCCGCACGAAAGCCGTAAGGTCATCGAGGTGGTCCTTGAGGAGGTGTCCTCTAAAGGCTAACTCATCCCCATAGTTGAGAGGCAACAATATGTCTGTGGGATTATCCATGGTGAGGCCGGGCTCTTCCACTATGCATCCCAAAGACTCGAATACATGGGCGGCGGCTTCACTCACCGAGCGCACCTCCGAGTCCACCTTGGCAAAGCCCAGGTCTGGGCTCCACGCTATCCTGAGCTTTGTAGGTGGGCCGTCAAGGGCCTTCAGAAAATCTGGAGGTTTTTCTCTTAGGCTCATGGGATCACGGCGGTCATGCCCTGCCATTATGCTGAGCATGATGGCCGCATCCCGCACAGTGCGGGTGATGGGGCCGGAGTCGAAGCATAGAGGCATGTCGGTGAGGCTGGGCCACAGAGGTATTCGACCATGGGTGGGCTTTATACCATACACTCCACAAAATCCAGAGGGAATGCGAATGGAGCCACCGAAGTCGCTACCGGTGGCCAGAGGAGATAGGCCAGAGGCAATTGCGGTGGCCGACCCACCGCTGGAGCCTCCACTGGTGCGTTCCAGGTTCCAGGGGGTGCAGCAAGGGTCTCGCAGGTGATTGAAGGTGCTCCCAGAAAAGGCGAACTCCGGGAGATTAGATTTACCTAACATGATGGCCCCAGCACTCTTCAGTCGCTCCACCAGGATGGAGTCTTCATCGGGCACGAAATCCTTGTAAACCAGGGAGCCCAGGGTGGTGCGAATGCCCTTGGTATATTCAGAGTCCTTTATGGCTACAGGCACGCCGTGAAGGGGAGGAAGCTCTTTTTGGGTGACCAGGGCCTTCTCGGCGGCCATTGCTGTCGCTCTGGCCTCTGATTCCGTCACCGTAAGAAAGGCATTGAGCTTGGGGTTGAGGGTGTTGATGCGTTCTAAAAAGCAGTCCACCAGCTCCACCGGGGAGAGCTCTTTGTTCTTGATGAGTTGGGCCAGCTTATAAGCTGGAGTGAAGGCCAGTGCAGTATCAGCCATGGGCCACCTCCGATGGGTTAAAGCCTATTTTAAATATGATGATATGTTAAAGAAAGTTCCTCAGATTAGTCAAGCTCAGTGAGATAGGTGTTAAGCCAGGCCAAATTTAAGCAAGGAGTATGTTTCCCTATCACCCAGGCTTCCCTCACGAAACAAAAGGTAGGTTAGCGCTCTCTAATAAGTTTGGTTACTGAACGGACCCAGATACCGTCTCCCCAAGGATATATAACGGTGCTGAAGCCCCCTCCCCCTCCCCCCGCCACTATTAACATGATGTCCTCAGCCGGTCCCAGAGCAGTGGAAAACTGAACGTTACCACCCGTATTGGTTACGCCCCCCAGGGTGAGGGGGGTGTTATCCCAGGGCACTAACTGGGGACGACGCTCTTTAACCCTATCAAGAAGATAGTTCTTCACGTCCATCTTGGACCAGCCAACAGCAACGATACTCTTGAGATGCTCCGGCCCAATGAGGACCATTATCTCTCCAAAGTTATAGGTGTGAATTGCCATTATATCCCCTACATAGTCAAGAATACCCTCGGGGGTATTGGCGCTGTGAATGTTTACTTCGTGGGGGGCCTTGGCAGCGAACAGGGTTACTGTGCTGGCTTCTAAGGGATAGCCCTTTTCCACGTGAAAGGGTTCCCACGGACTCAATTCCTCATTTTCGGCTATACAATAACTGTATCTGCCGGGATGGCCGAAGGTGGCTTTATCGGTTACCCCAGGGATCTGCCCACAAACATTTATCAGGATGAGACGCAGGGCCCTACCGATGGTAGCGTTGGCCCGCCATCCAGGGCCCAGGAGGTTCCATCCCGAGTTGATGTTCAGCTTTTGTCTTATGGGGCCATTCACCAGTATGAGAGGAGCGGATGCTCCGCACGTCTCGGTGATGCCCGGGGCGTTGAACTGGGGCTCGGTCATGGCTTCCACCGCAGCTACCACCACCGGCATATACTCGGGGGAGCACCCTGCCATCACGGCGTTGATGG
>JAZGDP010000123.1:0-3181 GCA_036477885.1 Dehalococcoidia bacterium | reverse complement strand
CTAAGCTGACCTCATCATAGGGATTATGGATAAGCCTAAGATAAGCGATGATATCCTTGACCTCTCGTCGCTCATAGAAACGAGTACCCGCCACCAGCTTATAGGGAATGCCGTATCTTAGGAAAGCCTCCTCTATAGCTCTGGACTGGGCGTTGGTGCGATACGTAACAGCACAGTGGCCCGGTTGATGAAGCCCTTGCCTTGCCAGGCGATCTACCTCGCTGACTACCAACTGGGCCTCCTCATGCTCCGTATAGGCTTCAGTAACAGTTATAGGCACCCCTTTTTCGTTCTCCGTCCAGAGGTTATTCTCCTTACGATGCTGATTTAAGGAGATAAGGTGGTGAGCTGCCTCCAGGATGGTCTGGGTGGAGCGATAGTTCTGTTCTAGAGACACCACCTTAGAATCGGGGTAGTCCTTTTCGAAATTCAGGATGTTGCGCAGATCGGCGTATCGCCAGGAGTAGATGGACTGGTCGGGGTCCCCCACTACACAGATGTTGCGATGCTTACCTGCCAGCTGCTTGGCCAGTGCGTATTGGGCGATGTTGGTGTCCTGAAATTCGTCGATAAGGAGGTGGAGGTAGCGGGAGCGGTACTTTTCCAGTGTCTCGGGACGATTTTGAAAGAGCCGCACAGCCTTAAAAAGCAGGTCATCGAAATCCAGGGCCTTGCTTTCGTTGAGGAGCTGCTGATAGCGTTCGTATACTCGCTGCACCACCTCATCGAAGTAGGTATGGTGATGGTGCACATACTCCTCGGGGCCCAGGAGTTGGCTCTTGGCGGCGGAGATGGCCGATAGAACGGCCCTGGGCGAGTATTTTTTGGGGTCCACGCCTACCTCTCCCATGCTGCGCTTCACCAGGCTCATCTGATCGTCATCGTCGTAGATGACGAACCCTTTATCTATCCCTATCTCCTCTCCCTCTATCCTGAGGAGGCGAGCACAGATGGCGTGGAAGGTGCCCAGAGTCATGTTCTCCACCGCCTTGCCCAGGAGACGATAGAGACGCTCCTTCATCTCCTTGGCGGCCTTGTTGGTGAAGGTAACCGCCATGATGCGATGGGGCCTGACGCCACAGACCTTGATTAGATAGGCCACCCGATGGGCGATGACCCTGGTCTTGCCGCTGCCAGGGCCTGCCAGGATAAGTAGGGGCCCTTCAATAGCCTCCACCGCCTCCTTCTGAGCTGGGTTGAGGTCTGCCAAGATATCCATAGTTATTCCTAGGGGGATTATATCAGGGAAGGGTTACTGCCTTCAATGAAAAAGGAGCGGCTTTCTTGCAAGATAAGAGACTTGAATGAAACGGGCCTCAAAGCACCGTAAGGGGGTTTTCTTCGGTGATGACCCAGGTTTCCTTGTCAAATAATTCGCGGAGGTACTTGGGCAGAGAGAACATCCCTAAGTGGGTCATCCCGTCGTAGAGCCTCAGCTCTCTAGTTACCCTTGTGGCGATACGCTGGTCCACCTCCTCGGGCGATAGGTCAAGGGGGCTCAACCCTTGGGTAGCCATGACGAATCCCCAGTCGCCTCCAAAGGAGTGGATGTTAACCTTGTAGGGGTAAACCCCGGGAAACACAGTGCTCAGGGTATGGGCAATGGAGGTAAAAGCCCTGGTGTAGCCCAGGGCGGCACACTCCGACTGGACCACCACTATTCCCTGGGTTGTTAGCCTCTGTTGCACCAGCCGGTAGAAACTTTGAGTGAAAAGTAAATAGGTCGGCCCCTCTTCCAGGGGGTCCACCAGGTCTATGATGATGACATCAAATTTCTCTTGGGAATTGGCCAAATACTCCTTGGCGTCGGCGTAGTGTAGCTCTAGTCGGGGGTCCTCGAAAGCACCTTGATGCCATGAGGGGAGGTATCTCTTGGATAAGCTCACTACCTCTTCATCTATGTCCACCATTACCGCTCTTTTGACCGATTCATGGGCCAGCACCTCTCTAAGGGTGGCCCCCTCGCCTCCCCCGGCGATGAATACCGTTTCTGGTCCGGGGTGGGTCAAGATGGAAGGGTGGACCAGGGCTTCGTGAAAGATGAACTCATCCTCTTGAGAGGACTGGGTCTTTCCGTCGATAATTAGGCACCTGCCAAAGGGTTCGGTGTCGATAATCTCGATGGTCTGGTATTTGCTCTTAGTGGAGCAGACGATGTTGCTAACTAGGCATCTCTGTAACAGGCCTGGAGATAGGGGTTCTTCAAACCATATGTTAGAGCTATTCTCCATGTTAGGCTCGGCCGACTTTAGTGGGCACTACCTCAAGCCCTGCAGTGGTTACGATGCCCCGCTTAAGTTCGATGATCGATGGGTCTTTGGCCCCCAGTCTTTGGATGATGATTCTGGCTGCTTTATCCGCCTTGAAGGAATCACCGCAGGTGAAGATATCCACCGCGGCATATCCATACTCGGGCCAGGTGTGAACGCACAGGTGAGATTCTGCTATGGCCACCACACCGGTAACCCCCTGAGGCTCAAAAAGATGAAAAGATTCGCCTAATATCGTGGCGCCGGTTTCCTCTGCCGCCGATATTAGGGCGCTCTTAATTAACGGTAGATTGTTCAGGACTTCCCTGTCACAATCCTTTAATTCCAATAGCAAGTGTGTACCTAGTGCATTCAATCACCTTCCCCCCCTTGAGTTGATTAAGTCGCTTCAATATTATATAATTTTTCCCACTTTATCAATACCCCTAATAGCTGGAGCTTCTAGATTGCCCCCTACGATTTATTAGGGCAGCCCTTGACCTAAACCTAAGGGAGCAGGGGATCAGTCATCAAGGTATATGTTAACCTGGGAAATGGGCTCTTTGAGAAGAACCATCTCTGGGGCGCTTTAAGTAACTGGGATAAGGCCTTAACTCTTTACCCCGTCGCTTAATCGCCGATTGAATAGGGATATGGTCCTACTTCAACAGGGAGGAATGAAAGAGTCCAAGCGTTTCTTCGATTCAAGTCTATGAAGTATCCATCTGTTGTGTCTTATAGAGATAAGTCATGCTGGGTGTAGCGTTGGCTCTAATATATGCCACCACTTGGAGTATTGGCCTTATCTTTACTCGACTGGGATTGCAGTATGCGGGAGCGTTACAGGGGTCCGTAATCGCCCTCATTTTCAGCCTTATATTGGTAGGGATAGCGGCCTTTATTATGGAATTCGATGCCCTGCTTTCCCTCTC
>JAZGDP010000122.1:0-4425 GCA_036477885.1 Dehalococcoidia bacterium | reverse complement strand
CCCACTATCACCGCTCCCCAGGGCTACAGTGTAACCGCCGAGGCCCTCTCCGTCCCAGGGGCCGATAGCAACATAGAGACAATCAGGGTAACCGTCTCAAAAGGGGGAAAGACCCTCACCACTTTGGAAGACTACAAGGTGAACAGATGATAAGTATATCTAATCAAAAGGGTGTAGGCCTCATTGAGCTGCTGGTGAGCATAGCCATCCTGGGGCTCTTGGGCTCTTCTACCGCCGTTTCCATCTCCGCCTTCATAAGAGTTACAGGCTCCGGCAACGATAAGCTAACAGCCTTTCATGAGATCCAGAACGCCAGCTACTGGATTAGCAGAGACGGACAGATGGCCTCAAGCACAGACCTGGTGGATGGGGCGTCCCCGGTTAACAGTGTGTCTCTTACCTGGACCGACAAGTTTAATGAGACCCAAGTAAACCACAGCAGCGCCTATTCCCTGTCCGGCACCATCCTGCAGCGCACCTACGACAGCGTGGTCCGGCAGGTGGCCCGGAATATCTCCGACATTCAGTTTTCTCTAAATGGCCAGATGATGACCGTGGTAATAACCTCTGCACCCCAGGGTTCCGCTGGGGTAAGCGAACAGAGAACTTATACTATTCGGCTTAGGCCGATTATATCGTGACGAAGATGCACTGGAAGAACATACATAAGGATGAGAAGGGCTACAGCGTACACCTCATGGCCTTAGTAGGCATAACAGTGGGGGTAATGCTGCTGGTGCCTTTCCTGGGCTTCGCCAGCTCCGCCCTCCTCGGCTCCGAAGCAAATCGCGGAAAGGCCGACGAAGGGTACGCCGCCGATTCTGGCGTGGAGCATGCCCTCTGGCGGCTAGTCTATGAAGCCGGCTTTGCCAACAGCATGGGCTCCGAGAATCCCACCACCGCAACCCCCGGTTTTGCGGAGACCTTCACCTACACCATAACCATAGAGAACGTCGGCCCAGTATCGGTGAATTTGAAAAAGATCGTAGACCTCTTGCCCCCAGGGGGTTTCACCTACGTGAGCGGCTCCAGCGGCGGCATCATCACTTCTGATCCCAGCGAAAAACTGGTAAACGGCCGCTGGGAGCTAACCTGGGGTATCACTCCCAAGATACCTATCTCTCCAGGGCAGATCATGACCCAGACCATCCAGGCCGACGCCACCCTAGAGGCCGGCCAGTACTGTAACGAAACTTGGATAACTGTAGAAGGAACCTCGGACAGCGAGGTTTATAGTTGGCCCACCGCCTGCGTGACGGTCCCCGCCGCCTTCGATATAGAGGCTGATGCCGGGGGAGTCATCGTTCGAGCCAACACCATAATCGCCGGGACCTCCGTCTTAGTGCGCTCCTGGCAGATAGAGTAGGAGAGTTAGCCATGAAGAACATTCACTCAGAAACACCAGAGCCTGAAGGGCAGTTAATGTCCCTGCTTAAACGGGCGAAATTCCTCACCCACTGGCCGGTGGTAGTGGGGATCTTCCTCATCATATACGCCGCCCTGGGGCTTAACTACCTGAGGATAAACACCGACCAGAACCCCCTTGAGTCGGGCATAGTCGTCGCTAGAGGCGCCCTGAGGGAGAAGCCCACTGATGGGTCTTTTAACGGCGAGCTTAGTGTGGAAGAGGAGCTGACTGCAGTTCAGGAGCAGTACAGGCAGGTGGCCCTCTCCTTCCCAACCCGGCGGCCCAATGCCTTTGTTGTTGATGCCATCTTGGCCACCGCCGATGAGACAGGGGTAGAGGTTCTGAGCGCCCAGGCCGCACCCTTCAAAGGGGAGAAGATAGGGGAGAATATCTATTATGTCGTCCCCTTCACAATCAAAGCTACAGGCGATATTCCAGAGATACTGGCCTTCCTGGATAAGCTAGAGCACGATACTTTCGAAACCCTGGCGGTAGAGAGCGTGAATATACTCCAATCCCTAGATTTCTTCGACCTCACCATCAATCTCTCCATCTACGGAAGGGCTCTACCCTTGGATGACATATCCCCCACTTCCAGCGTGGCATCCATCCCCTATTACCAGAAGGAAAAGGTTCTGCTGGTGCCTTTTGAGGCCTTGGATCAGGGCGGCGGCGGCATCACCTACGTGAAACTCTACTACAAAGGCCCCAACGATGATGGCTATACCAGATATAGTGGCAGCGATAGTTTTTTGGGTAACTGGACTAGTAGCCCTATCCTATTCGTCAGCCCTGGCGATGGTATCTTTGAACTCTACAGCGTTGCAGTGGATACCTCGGGCAACATTGAGGATACCCCCCTCACTCCCGATGCCACCATCCTCATAGATACCACAGCCCCCTTGCCACCCCAGGTAGATTCTCAGCAGCAGCTCCTCAATGGCTCCAATAATATCCTGTCCTGGGGGGACGCGGCAGATGAGTTGTCTGGAGTGGATGGCTATTACGTGGAGTACTCCACCGATAGCTCCTTCGCCCTCCCTCTAGGCAGTGAGGACTGGATTACGGCCACCTCCCTGGCACTAGATGGCCTGGAGGACGAGACCGATTATTACTACCGGGTCAAGTCTAGGGATAGGACCGGAAACGAAGGTGATTGGTCAGAGGTAGGCTCCTTCGCCACTCTGGACATCACCTCCCCTGACACTCTCCTGATTGCCGAGGGCGAGCAGGGGAAAAACGGCTGGTATACATCTCCAGTAACAGTTACCCTTACCGGTGTAGACGACACATCCGGTATAGCTCGCACCGAGTACAGCCTCGATGGTGAAACCTGGCTACCTTACATTTCTCCCTTCATTCTCGAGGACGATGGCACAGCGTTTGTACAATACCGCTCCACCGACAACGCCGGCCTTGCTGAGGAGACCGAGAGCCTTCCCATCTCCATCGATAAGACCCCTCCTCTAGGCTTCGTGCTTATCAACGGCGGCGCTCCCAGGACCAACACCATCTTCGTTACTCTGGAGCTATTAGGACAGGACATCGTCTCGGGTATAGATCTAGTTGCCTTCAGCTTCAACGGGATGAATTTCACCTATTGGGAGCCCTATTCCTCGACGAAGTCCTGGAACTTGAATTCCGAGGACGGCCTGAAGGAGGTCTTCGTCAAGTTTAGGGATAGAGCAGGCAACGAGACCATTTACTCCGATACCATCGTCCTGGATACTACACCTCCCTCCTTAGTCAGCGCCAGTCCAGAGGACGGGGCAACTAACGTATCTATGGGAACGGTAATTCGCCTCGCCTTCGACGATGTGATGAACCCGGCCTCATTGAATGCCGAGACTTTGTTCCTTTTTGATGAAGAACAATATGTCTCAGGGGCTATTGTATGGGATGAGGCTAAGCAGGCAGCCACCTTCATCCCATGGGATGACCTGGATCCAGCGACCGTATATACCATCATCGTTACCGGTGCGGTCAGCGACTCGACGGGAAACAGCATTACTACGGACTATCACTGGTCCTTCACCACTGCATCTTCATGAATCTTCCATATCAAAGGAGAAAAAAATGGCTCTAATGGATTTTTTAAACATAAGCCCAATTGGTTTTCAGGATAAGGTCACCCTCAACATAGAGGGTGACAGCGTTAGAGTTATGGTTACCAGGGGTAAACAGGTGACTAAATGGGGCAGTGTGCCTCTTTCCCCGGACATGATCCGCGATGGCCTCATACTGGATCCCATCGTAGTAGGTTCCACCGCCAGTGCCCTCCTGGAATCGCAGAACATCTCCACCAAGAAAGCAGTTGCCAGCCTCAGCGGTCTTCACTCCTCCCTCAGGATTTTGAAACTGCCTTCTATGGCTAGGGGCATGCTTGGGGAGGCTGTGCAGAGGGAATCGGAAAAGGTAATGCCCATAGATTTAGAGGAGCTGCACCTCTCCTGGCAGGACTTAGGGGTGGAAGATGACCAACACCAGATATTTGTGTTGGGCATACCCCGCAATATGATGGACACGCAAATCCAAACGTTACAGGAGACAGGCTTGCAGCCCCATCTCATGGATTTGAAGCCTCTGGCCTTGATGCGGGCAGTTAACCGGAAGGACGCCCTTATCATCGATGTTGAAGCCAATGACTTTGACATCGTCCTGGTAGACGATGGCCTTCCCGCTATCATGCGTACCATTTTCCTGGGTCAAGATTCCCTCTCTCCTCAAGAGGCTGCGGATCGCATAGTAGCGGAACTGTCGCGCACCGTGAAGTTCTATCAAGAAAGCCACGAGGATTCGACCCTCTCCCCCTCCACGCCCCATTTCCTAGTTGGCACTCTGGGGGCGGACTCTCAGCTGGCCGAGCTGATACAAACCAGAGTAGACTATCCTATAGAACCGCTAACAACCCCCCTCACATACCCAGCCGACTTCCCCGTTAATCAATATGTGGTCAATATAGGATTAGCCCTGAAAACTCCGCCCAGGATGGCCCTTATAAAGAGCGGCCCTTATCC
>JAZGDP010000121.1:0-3550 GCA_036477885.1 Dehalococcoidia bacterium | reverse complement strand
TAGACTCCTTCAGGTTTCGTAAGCCCGTCCTACCCGGAGACACCCTGAGGCTGGAGGTCAAGCTCACCAAGATTAGGGGCCCCGTGGGAAAGGGCGCCGCCCGGGCCGAGGTGGAGGGCCAGACGGTAGCCCAGGGGGAGCTTACCTTCGCCCTAATGTCCTCCAAAGACCTGCCCTAAAACCGTTGTGGCAGGATAACTAGACTGGCCTTTCCCTTGTTGCTCGTTGTTTGATCCGTTAATCTTACGGTGAAAAGCTACATCTAACCCTACAGAATATGCAGTGCGCCATCCACTCCAATGTAGAGACCAATCTAGCTTGCGGCAAATGCGATAAGCCCATATGCCCCAGGTGTCTTATACACACGCCTGTGGGGGCACGCTGCCGAGAGTGTGCCAATCTGCGGCCCCTGCCTATCTACCAGGTCTCCACCCTCATGTATCTCAGGGCGGGCGCCGTGGCTATAGGCTTATCTTTAGCAACGGCCCTCCTCTGGTGGATACTGCTGGGAAGGTTTTTCTTCCTCTCCTTCATTTCTCTAATTGTGGCTTTAGGGCTGGGATATGCCGTGGGGGAGCTCATCAGTCGCTCGGTAAATAGAAAGCGTGGCTTAGGGCTTCAGACGCTGGCGGTGGCCAGCATAGTGCTGAGCTATGTTTTTCGCACTATTTACGCCGGGGAGTTCATCTTGGACGTCAGGCTGATAGTCTTTGAGTCGATCGGGCTGGGCCTGGCAAGTATTATGGCGGCCAGCCGGCTGAGGCGATAGCATTCCCCTGTTCCTGAACTCTGTGGCACATGCTCAGCCTTCCAGAAAAGTGGTGAGGGGTAGGTGGGCGGGATGAACACCTGAAAGATAAGCCGTAGAAGGGGCATGCCAGGATGCCACTAAATGTTACGGCTGCTTTGAGAATGACGAGTCTCTTGACTTACTTACTGCTCAAACTTTAAAATTAGAGCACCGAGGGGCGGGTGTAACTCAGCGGTAGAGTGTTTGCTTCCCAAGCAAAAGGTCAGGGGTTCGAATCCCCTCACCCGCTCCATAAAGGCAAAGCCACATCCCTTAAGAGCATTTACGGGCTTTGAGAACATCCCTCGGAAGTGTCGTCTGCCTAAATAGGTTAAGGCTTTCTTATTCTCGGTCTTCTAGGATGGGGAAACCTTCGGAGTCTAAGGACATACCCAGATATTTGTACCACGGCCGGCGCTCGGCTATCCGCAAGGGGGGGCTGAAGGGTGGGGGGAGGACGGAAACCCCTAAACCTAGACGAATGTTCTTGGTTCGCTGGCTTACCGCAGCCATGAAGACCTCTGGAGCGGATATATGACAGTATTCTTCGGCGCAGTGGTGTTCCTGAATCCAGACATAATCGAATCCCAGAGACTCCGCCAGCTCTGCCCGTTCCAGAGCGTTGTTATAGGCTTTGAGCTCGCTATCTTGTTGCCATGGTCGAAGGACCGGTATTTGGGTATCGATGCCGAATTTCATATCCCCTTCCCCTGTAGGCTTGGTCAATATCTATCGCATATAAGCGGTGAGAGTACCAAGGTCTCCTATACTAATCTTACCCTCAAAGAGACACTGTTTCCAGTGATAGGCATTATATCGATGGCTCTATGTAGCGTCAATCATTGCCTATCTGCTCAGGGGGGAACCGATTATCCCCATTCCGACGCTAGTTTCGGTGTAGTGGATGAGTTAAAAAAGAACATCAAGACACTGCCGAGAGAGGATCAAAAGACGATCTTAGGGGAGAGCGGCATCAAGCTATACAATTTGTCCTAGGGAGCTGTGCTCTTTAGGGTACGTCGGCGCTAGTTACGGAAGTGGCACATGATCTTGTCGCCTATCTCCCGCATCATACCTTTCTGGTCAATTATTGCGAACATCACCGGCGATATAGTCTTCACCCCCAACTCCCCTAGCTTATAAATTCGCTCGGCAATGTCCTCCGGGGTCCCTGTCAGCAGGAAGAAGTCGATCACCCGCTGGGTTACGAACCGGGCATGAGGAGCGTCGAGCACCTCGTTTTGATAAGGGTCGAAGGCCTCATGTATCGCCTTAAATTCATCTATGATGCCTGGTTCCACCTGCTCCACACGATGACGCAGATTGGCGACCTCGGGATTCTCCCACTGAAACAAAGAGCGATAGAGGTCATGGGCCCAGGTACCGGCGTAAGAGGCGACTTCCCGCCGAGCCGCCTCCTTGGACTCGGCTACATAGATCAATGTCCGACACCAGATGTCGATTTTCGATGGGTCTCGTCCTGCCTTCTCCGCCCCCCTCTCGACTAACTCCATGTTCCATTTGATCTTCTCTGGGGTGACGCCTGCAATCATCACTCCATCGGCTACCTCTCCACCCAGTTGGCAGGACTTGGGGCCGGTACAGGCCATATATATAGGGACTGGTCCAGTGATCCATTCCGAGTGCATTTTCACTCCTTTGAACACTGCCTCTTTCCCGGCCATATAGTCTCGCATGAATTGCACCGACTCCCGTAATTCCTGCATGGGGCGGGGCTTCATAATCTTGCCCCAAGTGCCCCCGGCTCCCAGTCCTATAAAGGCTCGTCCACCAGAGAGCTCATTAACGGTGGCCGTGGCGTTGGCGATTACCCAGGGCCGGAAGGTAAAGGGGTCGGTTACCCCGTGGCCGATGTGGATGCGCCGGGTATTGGCTGCAGCTACAGTCATCATAACCGTTACATCCCGGTCCAGGTTTGGCTGGTCAACCAACGTAAAGTGGGAGAACCCGCTCTGCTCTGCTACTTGAGCGTGGTCGGGTATCTCGTCGATCCTTAGGTTCCGACCCGTTCCCACGCTAAATTTCATCTTCATGATTAACCTCCTAAGATAGATGATCTTTTTAGCCGCTATCAACACTGACTAAAGCTAAGACTCAATGCGATTTTTTCTAGTTGCGGAAGTGAGGCACAATCTTGCTTCTGATCTCCCGCATCATCCCCTTCTGGTCGAAGATGGTGAACAGCACGGTGGAGACGGTCTTCACCCCCAGCTCTCCTAACTTATTGATCCCCTCGCATATGTCTTCTGGGGTGCCGGTGAGCAGGAAGAAGTCGATCACCCTCTGGGTCACCACTTGGGCGTGGGGGGCGTCGGTTCGCTCGTGCTGATATGGATCGAAGGCATCGTATACCCGCTGTAAATCCCCTATTATCTCCGGCTCGACCCGCTCCAGGCGGCGGCGCAGGTCGACAAGCTCTGGGTTTTCCCGTCGGAAGAGGGCGAGGTAGTTATCATAGGCCCAGGTGGCGGCATAGGAGGCCGCCTCCCGCCGAGCCACCTCCTTGGACTCGGCCACATAGATCAGGGTGCGGGCCCAGACATCGATCTCAGAGGGGTCCCGCCCCGCCTTCAGCGCACCCTTCTCAATCAGCTCCAAATGCCACTTGGTCTTTTCTGGGTTGACACCCCCAACGATGGCACCATCGGCTATCTCACCAGCCAACTGACACGACCTGGGGCCCGTACAGGCCATGTACACTGGCACCGGCCTGGAGACCCACTCCGAATGCATTCTCAC
>JAZGDP010000120.1:0-4874 GCA_036477885.1 Dehalococcoidia bacterium | reverse complement strand
GATTTAAGGCCTCAAAGTAATCGTCTATGCTCTCTAGTCGTGTAAGAAGCTGGGTGATGGTTGCCGTTCCCTGTTTACATGAGTGGCATTGGCCGCAGGATTCCAGGGCAAGGAATCTGGAAAGATTCAGGGCTACCTTGTGCATACAGGCCGTTTCATCGTAGACGATAAACCCCCCTGAGCCGAGGCCCGCCCCGACAGCCTTCATAGAACCGAAATCAAGGGGGGTATCCAACTGCTCTTCTCGTAAAAGGGCGCCGACAAGGCCGGGGAATACGGCCTTAAGCTTAAACCTCGCTCCCTTCCTATCACCGGTAAGGCTTTCCAGCATGCCGCCGCCGTGGTCATAGATGAGGCTTCGGAGGGTTGTGCCCATGTGAAGCTCGTATACGCCGGGCCTCTGGACGTCTCCAGACAGGGTAAACACCATCGTCCCTGGGGTATCGGTTGTTCCAAAGGAACGAAACCATCGTGCTCCATTGCGGATAATATGAGGGATGTTGCAGAGAGTCTCGAGGTTGTTCACAATAGACGGGTTTGTCTCACCAGGCGATATTCCGGCAAAGGGGCCGTATTGATAAGGGGGAAGCATTTCGGGCCAGGCGGGTTCTCGACCTCCTAAAATCACCTCCATCTCTCCGTTCCCTCCCCAAGTAAGGTAGCTGTCCGGCGCCTCCACCACCTTAATCAGGCCCTTCTCCTCGCCATACAGATAGCTGTCGGGGCCCAGCACTATGTCAATCCATAGGTCCTTGCCACTTCCCATTGCGTTTTCCCCTATATAGCCACGTCGGTAGCATTCGGTAAGGACGCGGCGAAGGATCTCCACCTCTTCCTTGAATTTTTTCTTGATACACAGGAATGCTCTCTCGGCGTTAATGACATAGGATGCAATGGCAATACCCTCAATGACCTGATAAGGGTTATGCTGTATAATCCAGCGATCTTTATATGTCCCGGGCTCGCCTTCGGCGGCGTTGCATAGCACAAATTTCCGTGGGCATGGATGACTCTTCAGCGCTCGCCACTTTATGCCCGTTGGAAAGCCGGCGCCCCCGCGACCCCGCAAGCCAGACCTTCGGACCTCCTCGATTATCTCATCCGGCGACATTTTAAGGGCTTTGGTTAGGGCCTCAAAGCCGTTGGCCTCATGGATGAACTCGACCAAAGAAGCAACTGTGTGGGTCAGCACAATCTACTGGTCCTTAGGCGCAGGAGTGATATTGGCAAACTCCTCTTTTTCTTTCTGTTCCCGAGGAATTTGGGGGGTGCGAGCTTCCTTAACTCGTAGCTCGATGAGCTTATGCTCGGTGAAGTCGCCCCATCGGCTCTCCAGTAGTAAAAATAGGCTCTGAATGGGCGAAGGCAGCTCATCGAGGGTCATCTTGGCGTCGCTGCCTTCTATCTCGAGGGAAAACTGGTCCTCCTTACGCCGCAATACCCACGTGTGGTCATTGAACGTACCTTTTATTCCTCCCCGTTGGTTATCCCATTCCCCTTTTAATGAGGCATCATTTAGCCCCTGTAGGATATTTTGCAGGATATCTTTCATCGAAGCATTTCCTTCCATCTCATCGGTAATTCAAACCCTGGGGTAGACACTGTATTTTACCACGTCCCTTTCCAGAATTGAACCAGCAAAGCTGGATTGCTCACACTTCCCTTGCTTTGCTTAGTATTATAACAATACTAAAGCTTACTTTTATGAAGACCCCTAAACAGAGGAGTGCTTCTGGCGCTCCATCGACACCCCCAAAGACATCGAGGAGGTATCGGTGCAAGTGGGCCAATTCATGGGTGGATAGGCTCTTAAATCAGGCTGGTGTCTTGCCTCTAAAGTGTCTGCGAGTCTGAGTTGTTGGTCTCGTTGGACTCCGTTATAACGAAGCCGCTGTCCGCAGTCACCGTAACGGTGGGAGGTATGGCGGCGATGCCACCAGGGCCCAGGGTCTCGCTAAAGCTCGCCACACTGCCCGCGCTCAGCCCACCCGGGACCTGGATGGTTAAGGGTGAGAACCCGCCGGTGTCTTCTTCTATTAAAATATCGAAGGGGCCGGCGTCGGCATTACCGATGTTCTCCACCTGGAAGTCCACAAAGACAGTACAGCCAGAGCTATCACAGATTCCCAAGGTGAACGCGGTGATGGTCACCGTGAGGTCGGGGAGCGGGGCGGGGGTGATGATTGTCTGGACACAGCTCCGGTCGTTGGCGGGGTTTATGTCGTCGGGATGCTCCACTGTGGCGCAGTTCTCCACTGCATCGGAGCCTCCAGGGAATGTGGCGATGGGGTCAATCTTCACATTGATGATGAGGAGGGGAAGGAAGCCGCCCGGCGATATTGATGGCCCGTTATATGTGCATGTCACTTGCTGGGCGGAGGCGGTACAGGTCCAGTCAGTCCCAGAGTAGGAGTCGAAGGTAAAACCGGGCGGTAGATCATCCACCACGGTTATTGGGCTGTCGGCGGGCCCATCGCCTGTGTTCTGTACCAGGATCGTATAGGAGCCGGACTGGCCGTAGTGGAATTCACTATTGAGGAACTTCTCGATTGCCAGGTCGGGCTTCTCGGCAGTTGGCGTCGTGACGACGGCCGAGTCGCAGTCGCTGTTGTTTTCATCGATAGGGTCGATGCCATCGTGTGCCACCGTGGCACAGTTCGTCACCTTGGGGTCGGACTCTTCGGTGACCTGAACGGTCAGGATCAGCGGGGGCAGGTTGCCCGGCGGCCATGAGCCGGCAATTGTGCAGGTAAGGGGAGTACCGCCACATGACCAGGGGGCTGCGGCGCTGACATAGACAAAGCCAGGCGGCAGTGGATCCTTCACGGTGACGCCGCTAGCGTCGCCGGGGCCATTGTTGGTCACATTGATCACATAAGTGCCGGTCTGGCCGACTTGGAAGTCGCCCCTATGGCTCTTCTCGATAGACAGGTCGGCCTCGCCTACCTCCTTACATTTGCCGGCACTGCCTGATTGGAAGATGGCCTGGATTTCTGCAGTTGAAAGAGCACGGTTAAAGATTTCGACCTCATCCATCGTGCCCTGTAACGCTAACTGGTTGAGCGGGTCATTGCCAATCAAGATGTCCTGGGTGAAATTAAGTGCACTGACCGCAGCCAAGGTAAAAGTGTGGATGTTCTGTCCATCGACATATAAGGTCCCCGACGGAGGAGTATTGACATCAACCGTCACTGCCACATGATGCCACTGCCCGTCCCGGAGGTCGGGACCAGGCGCCGTAGTACCTGGGAGGTTCTCAAGTTTGAAGGCGAGCCGGCCATCTTTATGTAAAAACATAAATCCGGCCAACCCAGGGAGTCGGGTATCGACGAACATTCCTTCAAGGTCTTCAGGGTCTACCCGAACCCACGCATCGATGGTCAGCCCGGTTCCCGCCAACTGCAAGGAGACAGTGGGAACCGCGACCACGTCGTCCTTCCCATCGAAGCTCAGCGCGCCATCAACCATCCCTGGAATGGGAGTTGGCCCATTTATATGGGTGCCATCATTTCCACCCACGATATCCGCAGCAGTTGGTGCGGAAGTCTCATCCAGGGGCCACCAGCTAATCAGGTCTGGCGGAGGTGGCGTGCAGGGACAGGCCAGGACGGTCAGGATCATGTAATCCACGGCGGTGTCGTCCTGGATGTATACGTCGAGGGCCTGATCCAGATTGACGTTTGGCAGGATATCGGTGAAGCCTCCACTGGCGAGGGGCAAAGCCGCCAGGTCCAGGGTGAACACGGCGTCTTGATCGATAACCCAGGTCCCTCCGGCCTCGGGCAGATCGCTAATCCGGCGAGCCCACCCAAACGGCGTGGTCCCTCCGACCAGCTCAAGGCTGAGGGCATCGTTGGACGGGATATCCGGCCGGCCCCGGAGGTGCAGTTCGAGGGTCGCTGCGACAATTCCAGAGGGGAGCCCGGTAAAAGTATGGCCGAAGACCCGGTTACTCATAAGCTCATCGAAGTCCCGGGTGCCGCTGGCGTATTGACTCAAGACGACCTGGAGATCGGCGCTGGGGGAGGTCGGCTCTGAGGTGCCCGTGAAGTTGTCATTGTTACCCGCCTCGAAGGTGGCGGAGGTGGCGTTCTCGCAGGGTGCCTCAGGTCCGGGTGTTGATGTCGGGGTGGGAGTGGGTCTAGGTGTCGGAGTGGGAGTGGGCCTGGGGGTGGCAGTAGCAGTTGCAGTGGGTATCGGTGTGGGGGTTGATGGTATGACTGTTAGAACGTCATCGCCCGGTGCACAGGCAGCGGCCACCAACACCAGGACTAATCCTAAGCTCAGGATTAGGTTCCTGTGCCTCCTTAGCTTGTTCTTAAGCATTTCTCGCCGCTTTTCAATCCCGTTCTCCCAAGTAGGCCCATTATACCATTATATTATTTAGAGGTTTAAAAACCTTAGCCTCTTGAAACTCGTGAAGCTTATTACTCCTGTAGAGATGGAGGACGGGGAAATTTTTAGTTGGTGGAAATGGAGAAGGGGTTGAAGCTATAATTGAGCCGAGGTTGGTAGAAATGAACACAAGACAAAGGACGAAAACCAAGATAAGGGTGGGTAAGGCCCGGCGGCGTGGAATCATGGCTCCCGATGGGTGGGAGAACAGGCCCATGCCTATGTGGCCTGAGTCTCCCTTCATGAGCATAGCTACTGGGGTGCTGGGCAAAAGGGTTAGGAGCAGCGCTCCTCACTGCCATTATTCTCTGGATCAGTGCACTGTATTGCTGGAGGGGAACCTGCGAGCAACTATGAGCGAGCCGGGGAAGGCACCGGCCACTGTGGAGCTCAGGCCCGGCGAGGCCATCATCTCACCTGCCCTCTGGACCCTCTCCTTCGAGACCGAGGATTTCGCCAAGGTGCTTTTCATCTGTGTC
>JAZGDP010000012.1:0-5721 GCA_036477885.1 Dehalococcoidia bacterium | reverse complement strand
ATCAACTTTAGCCTATCCTTCTATTCGAGTTCCTTTGGCCTTATCGGATATGCCTTCCAGTAAGGCGTGAGTCTCTCGCCCGTCCAGTATCTGGGCTATCGGCACGGTGCTAAGAGCCAGGATGCAGGCCTCCACCTTGGGAATCATGCCGCTGGATATGGTGCCCGAACGCACCAGCCTTCGAGCGATGGAGGGGCTCAGGCGGGCTAAGGGCCTGCCCGAGCTGTCCCTAACTCCTGGGACGTCGGTCAAAAATATGAGTCTGCTGGCGTGAAGGGCCTCGGCCAGGCGGCCTGCCACCGTATCAGCGTTGATGTTGAGCATCCCCTCCGCCCCAGGCAGCCCGTTGAGGCTCTGCCCCCCTAGAGGGGCCACCACCGGTATATACCCCTCTTGGATTAGGACCCTCAAGGGCTTCAGGTCGATATTAGTTATCTCCCCCACGTATCCCAGCTCACGGTCTTTGACGCCGGCCTCGATGAGCCCGCCATCCACCCCGCTTATCCCCACCGCCTGGGCCCCCATGGCCCTCAGGTTGGAGACCAGCTCCTTATTCACCAGCCCCGCCAGCACCGCCGTAACCACCTCCAGACTGGATTTATCGGTAACCCTCAATCCCTGGATGAACCGGGTGGGGATGCGATGGACATCCAGCCACTGGGAGACAGTCTTCCCTCCACCGTGCACCAGCACGATGGTATATCCCTCCTTTTGGAGGGTTACCACATCCTCCAGGGTGGTATCGTTTTCTCCCAGGGTGCTCCCCCCGATTTTAACGACGATGGTATTATGGGATGTTTGATTTGCCATTAGCTAACTAATCCTGATTAGGTGGTGTAGGCGCTGTTGATGGTTACATACTCCTGGCTTAGGTCGCAGCTCCAGGCGGTGGCCGAGGCATCCCCCAGGTGAAGCAGAACACGGATATAGATCTCAGGGCGGTTCATCGCCTGCACCGCCGCCTCCTTATAGAAGGAGACGGGCAGGCCCTTGTCCATGGCGCAGAACTCGTTTATATACAGGGTGATCTGGGACTCGTCCACCCTGGCCCCGCTACGGCCCAAGGCGGCGATGATGCGGCCCCAGTTGGGATCGTTGCCGTAGACCGCCGTCTTCACCAGGGCCGAGCCAGCCACCGTGAGGGCGGCGGCCCGGGCATCGGCCAGGCTCTCGGCCCCCTCCACCCCCACCTTGATGAGCTTGGAGGCCCCCTCGCCGTCCCTGGCGATCTCCTCGGCTAGGTGGATACACAGCTCTGCTAGGGCCTCCTGAAAGATATCAGCCCCTAGTGCTCCCTTCTTCAGCCTTTCGTTGCCTGCCCTTCCGTTGGCCATGATGACCACCGTATCGTTGGGGCTGGTGTCGCTGTCCACCGTTACCATGTTGAGGGAGGCATCCACCGCCTCTTTTAACGCCTCATGTAGAAAATCGGCTTCTATCGATGCGTCGGTGGTGAGGAAACACAGAAGGGTGGCCATGTTGGGATGAATCATCCCTGAGCCCTTGGCTATGCCCCCGATGGTTACCTCTTTTCCCTCGATCTCTAAGGCTATTGCCAACTCCTTGGGATGGGTATCGGTAGTCATGATGGCCCTGGCCAGCTCGTGCCCTCCCTCCTTTGAGAGCTCCATCTTCTCCACTCCCTGGCGAATCAGGGCCATGGGCAACTCCACCCCTATGACCCCTGTACTGGCGGCGATGACATGCCCCGCCAACACCCCCAGCTTTTTGGCGGCCAGCTCCGTCATCTCAGTGGCGTCCACTAAACCCTGCTCTCCAACACAAGTGTTGGCGGACCCGCTGTTTACCACCACGGCCTGCAGCTTCTTCCCCTGGATACGCTGCTGCCCCAGGACTACGTGAGCCCCTTTTATCTCGTTGGAGGTGAACAGGGCCGCAGCATCACAAAGCTCTTCCGAGAAGAGGAGACCCAGGTCCCGTTTCTCCTCCCCAAAGACCTTGAGTCCAGCGTAGATACCCGCGGCCAAAAAGCCTTTGGGGCTGGTTACAGTGCCCTCTGGTATTACCCGATATTCCGCCATCGTATTGTGGAATATATCACATCACACGTAGGAGATGCAATAAATTAAGGGCTGGCACGGTCATTTGCCAGTGCCAGCCCCTCTTACCTCGAGCAAGTGGTGTTAGAGCCTACGGCTCAACATATATCCTGGAAACTAGTGTGCCAGGAGGATATCCATTACCTGGGGAGCAGCCGCCTTTGCTCGCTCCTCAAGGACATCCTCTGCTAGGCTGCCGATGGGATGTTTTACCACGGCGAAGGGGTAGTCAGGCAAGCCGCAGGTCCTGGCGATGGCCTTGACTCCGGGGATGAACTCATCGCTGATGATGACCGCCGATGGGAGCCCCCTCTTCTCCAGGGAGATGCTGTCGTACATACAGCACGTACTACAAGAGCCTCAATCACCTATCGCTATGACAGCGGCATCGAACTTCTGGGCTATCCCATCCAAGAGTTCGGGGGGAGACACATCCGAAACGAAGGGCTTAGCGTGGTACACTACCTCTCCCACCTCATACTGCTCCTTGAGAAGATCTGCTACCATGAACAGTAGCTTATCCCCGTTAAGCTTCTGGTCGTGGAGGAGAGCGACCCTCTTGCCGTCCAAGGTATCCAACCTTGGGGCCATGGTTACGCCATCTACAGTCTGTTCCTCCGCCCTGGGGTCCAGGGCGATCATCTTCTTTACCGATTCTGTTGTCATGTCAACCCTCCTTTTCGGAACCCTCGAACTCCAATATGAACGAATTGTACTATGTCGGACTTAGGGCTGTCAACAATTCTTCCTTAGGGCTCTTTAATAAACTTGGTTACTGTACGGGTTGAGAAACCGCCGAACCAGCCGGGTATGATGGAGGTATGGGCCCCTGCTCCTCCTCCCGCTACTATCACCATAATGTCTTCTGCGGGCCCCAGGGATGGCGTCGATTTTATATCCCCGGGCAGAGCCGAATTACCCCCAAAATAATTTAGAGGGTCTTCCAGATCTATTATCTGAGGACGCCTATCCTTAGCCTTTTCTAAGAGAAAGTGCTTAATTTGCTGCTTGGACCAGCCAGAGGGGGTCAGAACTCGTAAATGCTCTGGCCCTATAACGACCATGACCTCCCCAAACCCATAGGGAATGCCCGCCATGCTGGTGGCTATAATACCAAGGAGCTGCTCTGGGGTGTTTGAGGTGTGGTCGGGTACTTCATGGGGTCCCTCAGCGGCAAATAGGGTCACCGTGCTGGCCTCTGGGGGAAAACCCCTCTCTACATGGAAGGGCTCCCAGGGGCTGAGCTCCTCATTCTCTGCGATGCAGTAGGTGTACCGTCCCGGCTGTCCGAAAGTGGCCTTATCCAACACCCCTGGTATCTCTCCGCAGACATTCATCAAGATAAGTCGGAGAGCCCTCCCAATAGTGGCGTTGGCCCGCCATCCGGGACCGAAAAGGTTATAACCTGAGTTGACGTTGATCTTGTGTCTTATGGGGCCATTTATCACTATAAGAGGAGCCGTGCATTCACAGGTGGAGGCAATAGCCTTAGAGTGGAATTGTGGTTCTGCCATGGCTTCCACCGCAGCCAGTACCACCGGCATGTACTCTGGAAGGCATCCCGCCATCACAGCATTGATAGCCACCTTCTCGGCAGTGATAGTTATATCAAAGCCGGGCATGATGGCAATGATGTGTCCAGGCTCCCTATTTACGTAACTCAGGAACTCCTGTACCCTTTCCTGAGTTGGGGGTATTACGGGCAGGCCATCGGTGAGCCCATGTTCATAGTAAAACTCGATGGCCTCTATGGTGTCGGGTAGCTCATAGCTTCTTGAGGAAATATCGGCCTGAGCCATAGTTCACCTCCCCAGTTCAGCAGGTGCAGTGTTGCTAGTATAACGGATGGGTAGCATTGAAGCAATTCAACCTTTTGAAGTTGTCCCATGCCTATTGTTTATTTATCTAACCGGTTCGTCGACTTTTTCAACGTTACTATCGCTGGCTCTTTTTAACCTTCCATACTCCGAGCTCACCTCCGCCCCCAGCAGCAGTATGTTGGCCGATACATATGCCCAGAGGAACAGCACCAGCACCGACGCCACCGACCCATATATACGATCCAGAGAGGCGACGTTCCCCACATACCAAATAAAGACAAATTTGCCGGCTTCGTATAATATGGTCGCAAATAGAGCCCCAGGCCATACTTCATACCAATAAACCTTGGTGTTGGGAATGAACCTATAAATCAGGGCGAAGGCGGTAAAGCTGAATAAGGCAGGCAGGAGACTGCCCATTATCTCCCAAACAGCGTTATTCTGTAAGAACCCAAAGCCTGCTACGGAGGAGCTGGTATCCCTGAGAATTGCCAGACCGGAGCTTACCCCCAGAGATAATAGGAAAAGGATGCCTATGGTAAAGGCCATTGCCAAACGCCGAACTTGCTGCAGGAAAAAGGGGCGCTTCTGCTCTATATCCCAGGCACGGTTAACGGAACGGTTTATGACGCCGAACACCGCAGACCCCGACCACAGAAGGCCGATGACGGCGATCGGCCCCAGAAAGCCTCGGACATCCTTCGCTCCATCTATGTTATCGGTTATAAGTGTAGCGGAGACGGGGAAATTATCGCTGGCGAATTTTAAGACCTCCTCTTGGATTGTGCTGGACTCCAGCAACAGGCTTAAGATGAATATACCTGCCAGCAAAAGAGGAAACAGGGAAAAGACACCGTAATAGGCAATACCGGCCGCCATATGAGTGCAATCATCATCTCCGTATTCCTTTATAGTTCGTTTTACGAGGAGAAATAATTCCCCCTTGTCCATGTCCCTCACCTCTCAAATTCTCTTCTCTATCCTACTTTAAATCCTCATATCCTTTCTGAATTCCTTTCACAGATATCTAGGAAGCGATGGGTATTTTTGTCGCCTTAGCTATATGATACAAAAAGGATACATAGTGAGCGAAAATGACGGCATTCCGATGGTAAAATGCCGTCATTATAGACAAACCTAGGTTTTGAGTACCAAAAAGTCAGCCCTTAGGAGCGATAGCCTTTAGCCCTATTTTCTATTCAGCAACAGCTCCATTACCTGGGGGGCCGCCAGCTTGGCCCTCTCCATTAGGTCCTCCTGGGTCAAACTGCCAATGGGATGGGGAACTACGGCAAAATTGTAGGAGGGAATGCCGCCTATCTCCGCCATGGCTCGAGCGGTGGGTACGAACTCCTCGGTGAATATGACCGCCGCCGGGATTCCCATCTTCTCCAGTTCAATGCCGTCGAGCAAACTGCTCGCACTGCAGGAGCCTCAATCGCCCACCGCCACGATGGCTATGTCACACCTCTCCGCTAAACTGTGTATTATTTCACTGGGTGCGGGCTTACTGACATCGCTCTTGCTGGCGGAAACCACATCGCCCAACTCATGCTTCTCACTAATGAGGTCCTTGACCATCATAAGGAGCCGATCGGCGTTCCTCTTCCCATTATCCAGAAGCCCCAGCCTCTTACCGTTGATGGTTTCTGACCTTGGGGCTATCTCGGCCTCTACCTTCATGGGTTCCAGGGTTGGGTCTAGGCTCTTTAACTTCTTCACCGGGGTCTCTGTAGTCATGAGAAAACCTCCTTCTGAACAACTATCCCCTATCTTTGAATAGCCTTGGTAACGGAGTGGGAGCTGAGGCCGGAGCCCCAGGGTTGAATGCAGGCTCCAAA
>JAZGDP010000119.1:0-2836 GCA_036477885.1 Dehalococcoidia bacterium | reverse complement strand
GAAGGTGATTAGAAGTATACTCCTTAATTTCCCCGAGGACTTTGAAGACCATATAGGGCTAGGCGAGGAGCTCTGTACTATGTTCCGCGATATTCCTTTGCCCAAGATCTCCTCTGCACCGAAGGAGGAAGGCGGACGGTTTATCTACGATACTGACTATTGGGAGTTCCGACCCAAATGGTGGGGGTATGACGACGCTGTGGTCCGCCAGCCTGTGTAGTATGAGTGCGACTGTTTAAGCTCCTTCGATGCCCCGGCCGCTGTTCCACCTCAGTATCCCTCAGCCCCTACTCGGACGGTAGCACCCGTTATGTATATCCTACGCATGGTAGACGCTATAATACTCACGGCCATCACCACCAGGAAAGTCGGGCCAGCGACAGCTAACAGCCACCCAGGATCAAATACATCGGCCAGAGCGCCGTTACCCAGATTGGCAAAGGCCATGATACCCCCGGCGTGAAGGATATATATGCTGGAGATGCGGCCACGGATGGCGTCGGGGACCATCAATTGGACAATGACCGCCGTGGTAACCATGAAGGCAGCTTGAAAGGCCCCCATGGTCGCCGTAGCCAGCATGTCTATGGGCAGGCTTCGTCGTGAGGATTTCGTCTGAAGTCAGTCGAAGACCTCAGCCGAACAGAGGGTAGGAAGGAAATGGTGTTTTTGTAACAGGCTCCAGCCGTAGAATTCATATCTATGAAGCCAAAAGAAAAGCAAACTCTTTGTTGAAAGAAAAAGTTATTGCTACTATAATGCAACCTGTGTTACCGGCGGCTACTGTTCCTGCAAAAAATCTAATAAGGGGAATTCCCATCAATCACGGTTATGCCATGTCGAGTCTATATGGAGGTGCCTAATGGGCCTAAATGAGAACATCAGTCGCGAAGGCCTGATCCAATCGATGCAAGACGTTCATCGCTTCCAGTTCTTATTCCTCAGAAACTTGGCCGAACCAATACTGGATAAGTTAGGCGCGGAGGGCGAGGTTGCTTTGCGCAACGCCCTCCACAAGTACGGGGAATGGCGAGGCCGCTACATCCATGAGCGTCCGGAGACAGTTGTCGAGGGGCGAGATGCCCTATCGCTGGTGCGCAACTGGGATTCGGGCGATTTGGCTATAGCAGGCCGTATTGAAGGCGACCCCTCCCAGGCTAAGGTTACACTGGCCAATGTACCAGGCTGGGAATACCTCGACGAGCATGGACGCCTCGACCTCGCTGAGCTCTACTACCAGAGCGTATACCCGGGGATTGCCGCAGGATACGACGAAGCGACTGGAGTAAACCTGCCCCCAGAGGCTCCTACCCCCAGAAGCGAGTGGCAGGTAACATGGACATATAGAGGAGCCACTGACGTTTCGCCGCCGGAGCCTCGGCAAGACATTTTCCATCGCCCAGCAGAAGCGATAGCCCTACTTCGGAGGACATCCCAGAACAACGGCGCCCTGTATATGTACATTGCTAGAGAGATAATTGAGCAGTTCGATGCCATGGGCGAGCTGCTGATCCGTGAAGGGGTGCGGGGCATCGGCCGGGAGCGGGGCACCATCCTTCGGGAGCGCCACAAAGCTCAGGAACTGCCGTTGAACCTCAAGACCCTGATGGACGATTGGGACGGGCCGCTGGTCTCGGTGTGGCAATGGAAGGACCAGGGATATCTATCTGAGGGCACCTGGCACCAGGATTGCACTTACTGCCCCTACGCAGACGTCTGGGCCGAGGAGGGGGAGGAGGGTTTGGCCCTAGGATATCTCTACGACCTCGAGCTGCACACCACGATGTATCAGACCTACCATCCAGGCGCTGTGGTGCAGTGGGAACAACTCAAGACCCGGGGAGATCCCGTGTGTAAATTCCGCTTCTCCATCCCCGATCTGGCGAACCCAGAGGACCCCAAGTTCCAGCCCCATAGCGGTCGTCCCTCGGGGCGCCCGGGCATGCCCCACATACCCCAGACCTGAGGATTAAAAAAGTCCAGTGAGCGACGCATTGCCTAACGATGAATCTATGTCTAAAGCTTCTGGTCAGCAAACATGGCGTGAGCTGGATGCCCTATTTCACCCTCGTTCGGTAGCCATAGTAGGCGCTTCAACCAACCCCGAGAAGCAAGGCCACAGGTACGTAAGCCACCTACTAGAGTTTGCATTTAAAGGACCCATATACCCCGTGAACCCCAAGGCCAAGGAGATACTAGGGCTTAAGGTATACCCCTCCATCAAGGAGATCCCCCCTCCCCTGGATTACGTCATCTCCTGCATCCCTGCTCACGAGGCACCCTCCCTCATGGAAGAGTGTGCTGCCATGGGGGTCAAGGGAGTGCACTTCTTTACCGGTCGCATGAAGGAGAGCGGGGAGGAGGAGTTGGCAAAAGTGGAGGAGGGGATGGTGGAGATGGCCAGGCGGAAGAGCATAAGGGTGATAGGCCCCAATTGCATAGGTATATATCATCCCAAGGTAGGCCTCTCCTTTAGAGGAAACCTCCCCAAGGAGACGGGGAAGGTGGGATTTATAAGTCAGAGCGGGGGATTTGCCAGCGATCTGTGCTACCGTGGGGGTCTGCGAGGGCTGAGATACAGCAAGGTGGTCAGCTACGGCAACGCCTCGGACCTCAACGAATCGGACTTTTTGGAATATCTGGCTCATGATCCAGAAACCGAGGTGATAGGCGCCTACATAGAAGGTGCTAAGGATGGCAGGAGGCTCTTTCGCACCCTGAGGGAGGCCTGCAAGGCAAAGCCTGTGGTCATTCTCAAAGGGGGCCGGACCTCTGCCGGCAGCAGGGCCACGGCCTCTCACACCGCCTCTCTGGCGGGAAACGATGAGGTGTGGAA
>JAZGDP010000118.1:0-3746 GCA_036477885.1 Dehalococcoidia bacterium | reverse complement strand
GAAACCTTAGCCCTGAACTGCTATGTTTATCCTGCGCTCAGTTATCTGAGATATCTCGTCGCTGTGAGCGGCCAGGAATAGTTGATATAGGGTTGAGGTAAGGCCGGCGGTAAAACTTCCATCCAGTTCCACTGCAAACTCGCCGGGGGAAAGGCGAGTAGCCTCTCCCGAGGCCACCACCTCACCGGCTGCCAGGTCCAGAAGGAGATAGCGGACACCCAGGCTTCCCGGCCCTTCCACCTTCAAACGGATCTCAGCGGGCGAGCCTGCATTAATAGTTTCAGCATCTATCTCCAGAAACTCCAGCAGCTGAGGTGTGCCGAAGAACCAGTCCCCGGGTTTGAAGGGATACGTAGGATCTCGGAAGGCCCTGAGCTCGGCGAACTGGGCCGGAGGGTCGTAGTCTGCCAGGTAGAAGGGGCCATTGCTTATCATGAGGTGCTCGTTGGTTTCGAACCAGGACATGGCCGCTTCGTAGCGCTCTTGGGCCTCCTTCAGGCTCACAAAGCTGCTACCCCCCATGGTGAACACCTCCTCGGGGAATTGACCTGCCTTGGCTAAGTCTCGCAAGGTGTTTTGCACTAATAGAGCGTCTGTCTTCATCACCAGGCTCAACCACGGCACCTGAAATCTCCCCGCCGACGTATCGCTGTAAGCTGCCCTTCGTTTTTCAAAAACCAGGGTATCCATGGCTGCCAGGATCTCCCAGGGCATGCTGAGACTAGCAGGACTGGCAAAGGCCGCAATGTAGTTAGAATCGAAGTGCCAAAAGTCCAAATACACCTCTAGACGATTTTCGTCCAGTACTCGGAAGCCCCGGAAGGTCTCCAGAAAAGGCCTGCTGGTTACCGCCAGGGCAACCTCTATTCTAGCTTTATCGGTGTTATAAGCTATGTCGAAGTTTTGAAAGATGTCATAAAGCACATCTGCCATGGTTATGGGCTGGCCGTGGTGCCAGACGGATTGGAAGTACTTGGAGTAATCAAAGATTACCTTGCTGGTAGCTTGAATGCCATCGCCCACGGTACGCCACTGCCCCGCCTCCGCATCCCACATGAAGGCATCTCTGTCCACACTCAACTTGCCGTTGGGCCCCGCCGTCTCCACCTGGAAATCGGCTCGGAAGGGGATGGGAATGCCAGTGAAAGGGTGATTCCAGATAGGAGGGTCATACATATTTCGCCAGATATCCACGCTGTATACATCCCCAAAGCCTCCCACTGGGTTCCAGGTGGTGCGCTCGGTCCATACCCAGAGATTCCCCACTGTTAGCTCTTCTTTTCCCGGCACATAGGCTGCCCGCAGGGTCCAGATGGAACGAGGCCCGGCCACCAGGTCCTCCGTAACCCCCGTTAGCTCCTGCACAGCGGGGAAGCTGTTGAGGATGGTGGCCACCCAGATCCGAACAGAGTCCTCTATTGCCAGTTGGGTGGCCTGCCGATACAGTTGGTTCCGCTCCTCCAGGCTGCTAAACTGGCCGGTGAAAATCCGCTTACCTATCTCATCCAGCTCCGGATTTTCGAACTGCCAGAAGCCCACCTCTCGCCAGCCTGGCATGTTACCCAGCCAGGGGGCGGCCATCTGATTTATGCTGGAGAAATCGTATCGCTGTGGGGAGCCCCTACCCCACCCCTCTGTATAAAGGTGCCATTGGAATGCCTGAGGGTCCGAGGAGTATACCGTCAATATGGCGGGGGCAAAGGGCAGATAGGCCCGCTCCACCCGGAACCCCGCCTGCTCCAACTCGGCGCTGATGAGGTTACCCACATCCCTCCGCTCGTCCTCGACTCGGGTGATGAATTTAACTCGAATGGGTCTATCCTGATAGTGCCATACACCGTCCACCAGCTCGGCGCCGGCCTGGGTCATGGCACGCCGGATCTCTTCTCGAGCGAATTCTGGCTCATAAGTGATGCTAGACCCTCTTACCTGGTCGAAGATGGTTAGGAAGTCGAAGTCCAGAGGGCTCACGTGAGTGGTCATGGGTAGGGCTCTGCCCCCATAGATCTCAGCGGCGATGAATTCCCGATCCACCAGGCGCTGAAAGGCCTGCCTAACCTCGCGTATGGAGAAGGGGTTTAGCTGACCCTCGGGAGCTGGGGCAGGGTTCAATATTATGGAGATCATGGAGGCCGGCGCCTCGAAGAGCCTTACATCGGTGGCATTGCTGAGGTCTCGCGCCGCCGCTATCTTCAGGCCAAATATGTAGGCGTCCATTGCACCTTGTCGCAGCTCCAGGGGAGCCCTATCCACGTCAAAAGCGGAGAAGTAGATGCGATCCACCGCAGGGCCTGGCTTATTGTGGGGAGGCTCATATTCAGAGGGCGTAATGCCGGAAGGTGCGGTAGGTCCTAGAGCGGAGGTGGGAGTGGATGTAACTGCCTCCTCGACGGCTCCGGCGCAGGCTACCACAAAGACCAGTATCAGGCTCATACTCAACCCTAGGTAGCGAAGCCGACGTTTCTTAAAACCCATGGCCTATTACACTCCCCTCCTATATTTGAGGGCTGCTATTAAAGGCTTTAATAGGTCAGTGCCAGGAATTATCAGTGCAAGCCCTACTGATGTTTGCGTTTTTTAAAGCGATTCAACACTAGTAAGCCAATGCTAGAGGCCGATACTCCCCCTGAAAGGACGGCACCCGTCAACAGCCATGTCATCCCGCTCACCTGGCCTCCATCCCCAAGGGCTGCTGCGGCGGCCTTGGGATTGCTACAGCTAAAGAGCCCTCCGCCACTGCGCTGGCTTGCCTCTGCTTCCCCACTGCCGGGGTTGCTGGACACCCCCTCCTGGGGGCTAACATCAGGCAAGCTTATCGAGCCACTATCGATCCCCAGAAGCAGGTCGTTTATCGACTGCAGTTGCTGGGCCAGCTCCCTCTGCATCTCCTGGATGGTATCGAACCCAAACTCCATGAAAAAAGAGGTGGTGGCGAAGTTGCCCGACTCATCGAAGACATCGACGGAATGGGCTCCCTCGCCGGCGATGGGGATGAACACCTGAGTAGTGAAACGTCCCTGTTGGCTGGTTCGGACCGTGCTTACTATCACCCCTCCTACTCGGATAAAGACATTTGAATCGGGTTGGAAGTTAAAGCCTTGGAGGGTAACCTGCTGGCCTCCCGGGCCTGCCGGTGGACTCATAAACACCTCGGGGGCGACAATGGCCCGCTGGCGACTGAATCCTATCTTCTGGTTGATGGGGCCAAACTCTCCCAGTCGTGTGTCGGCCCAAACCATATACACGTCTTCAGCGGTAGCTTTGATGGAGAAGTAGTCGCCTATGAACAAGCCCCTGGGGAATCCCCGATTGGGATTGGAGGGGAAATCGGTTACCCGTCCATCCTGTACTCTCAAGCCCAGCTCCTCTATTTCAAATCCCCAGGTATCCCCCTGGTCCTCGGAGCGGGTGTAATAGATGTGATATCTCGTCTGTGCAGGGTCATCCCTCATATCCCCCCACATGACATGAACCACCCCATTGGGGTCTACATCGATGGCAGGGAAGAACTGGAGGGCAGCCCCCTCGTCGCCATTGATACGCAGTGGTCGGCTCCAGCTTTCGCCTCGGTCCAGAGAACTGATAAAGAAAATGTCTGCATCATCCCTGAGGTTATCCGAGGGACGAGCGGCATATACGATGTAAAGCTCTCCTTCGGGGCCAATAGCTATCTGGGGGAAGGCGCTGCCCCAGAAGCGAAAGAAGCTGCTTCGAGGTCTGAACCCGACTTCGTTGAAGACCGACGC
>JAZGDP010000117.1:0-3812 GCA_036477885.1 Dehalococcoidia bacterium | reverse complement strand
TTTCTACGCAGCCAACAGGTGGGAACTTATAGGGGGAGATGGGCGGGCATAAGTGGCTATATCGAGCCGGGCACCACCCCTTATAAGCAGGCTCTCCAGGAGCTCAAAGAGGAGGCGGGGTTGGGGGAGGGGGATGTCAGCCTGGTTAAGGAAGGGGCACCCTTAGAGGTGGTGGATGAGGGTATAGATAGAAAATGGGTGGTACATCCCTACCGATTCGCGGTTCTGGAGCCGGCAAGGATAAGGATGGACTGGGAGCATGTGGAGATGAAGTGGATTGGCCCCGATGAGATATGTCATTACGAGACGGTGCCCAAGCTGGCGGAGGCGTGGCAAAGGGTAGTCGAATAATTAGCTAGAGTTTAGTTTCACAAAAAGAAGAATTGCCTAAATCAGAGGCGCAGAGGGGTGGGCCAGGGTGGGAAAGAAGACATAAGCATCTGGTGGCGCACAGACATAGCTCTTCTTAAAAAGTCATATCTTTTAAGTGAGCTAGCCTTTAAAGTGTTCCTCCCACCCACCCGCCCTCGGGGCGCTACGGGTTGGGTGGGAGGGAATATCACCACTGCGTTGGCCAACCAAGGCGCTTGCCCATATTTAAAGAGGTTTATGAAACGAAATAGTAGGTATAATTTTAAAACATGAATTCCCGTATAGCATCGGATATTCGCCGCATAGCTCAGGATAGAAGCCACGGCGCCAGCTGGCTGGCTCGGGAGGCTCTTAGGGTGTTAAAGGGTTCGGTGGAGGAGAATAGGGCTGAGACAGCGGCTGGATTTCTGGAGGATATGAGCAGCATATCTAAGGAGCTCGTAAGTGCCAGACCCAGCATGGCGCCTATAGCTAACTACATCGCTCGATTCTTGTACACCGTGCACCTAAAAGGGGAAGAAGGGGTGGGTGGGGAGGCCCTGAGGAATTTAGCTGGCCTGAGCCTTCAGAGGCTCTTGGACGATGCCACCCAGGCCATCGAGCAGGTGGCCCATCATGCCTCAGAGCTGCTGCAGGACGGTGGTAAGGTGTTGACATGCAGCTATAGCTCCACCGTAAACCGAGTCTTTGAGGTGGCCAGAGATGATGGCAAAAACCTGTATATCATAGTCGCTCAGTCCCTCTCCCCCCAGGGCATAGCCTATGGGAAAATCACTGCCCGGCATCTCAAGGCCAAGGGCCTCACCACGGAGATAATCCCCGATAGTAGCTTAACGGACGGGGTAAGTAGAGCCGATAAAGTACTGGTGGGGGCAGACAGCGTCTTGAAGGATGGGTCCATCATTAACGGGATTCCCACCCTTCAGGTGGCCCTCGCCGCTCGAGAAAGAGGGGTGCCTGTATATTGCGCTTGCGAAATGGCCAAGCTCAGCCCTTGGAGCTACCTGGGCCTAGAGGTGCCCCTGGAGGAGGGCTTTCAAAGGGTTCCAGCCGAATTGATCCAGGCGATAGTAACGGAAGAGGGAGTCATGCAGGAAAGTTCACTCTCGGAACGCTGGGTAGAAGCGTTTGAGTATATAAGACCCTTTCTCGCCTCTTAACTTCTAACTATAAACCATGATAAAATACTCAGGCGATGTGGTCATACGGAGTTAGTCGATGGCGCTGAACTACAATCCACGAGAGATAGAGAAGAAATGGCAGGAGCGGTGGGCCAGGGACAGGCTCTACGAGGTGCGGGAGGACGACCCTCGGCCCAAGTGGTATGAGCTACACATGTACCCCTACACCTCGGGGAACCTTCATGTGGGCCACTGGTATGCCTTGGCCCCCGCCGACGTCCACGCCCGATTCATGCGCATGAAGGGCTACAACGTCATGCACCCCATGGGGTTCGATGCCTTTGGACTCCCCGCCGAGAATGCTGCCATCAACCACGGCATTCATCCCCACACCTGGACCATGCAAAACGTGGAGAACATGCGGCGCCAGCTCAGGAGCATCGGCGCTATTTACGACTGGAATCGAGAGGTGGTTACCTCCCTGCCTGAATACTACAAGTGGACGGAGTGGCTGTTCTTACAGCTTTACAGGGGCGGACTCGCCTACCGAGCCAAGGCCCCCGCCAACTGGTGCCCCAGCTGTCAGACGGTCCTGGCCAATGAGCAGGTGCTTCCCAACGGCACCTGCGAGCGCTGCGCCACCGAGGTCACTCGAAGGGACCTGGAGCAGTGGTTCTTCCGCATCACCAAATACGCCGATGAGCTTCTCGATAATAGCAAGATCGACTGGCCAGAGCGCATTAATATCATGCAGAGGAACTGGATCGGTCGCAGCGAGGGGGTGGAGATCTCCTTCGACATCGAGGAGTACGGGCTGGAGGAGAAGGAGATCCGAACCTTCACCACTCGCCCCGACACTATATTCGGCGTAACCTTCATGGTTCTGGCGCCGGAGCATCCTTTGGTCTCCAAACTCACCACGCCGGAGCACAAAGAGGAGGTGGAGAGATACATCGAGGCGGCCAGGAAGCAATCGGAGATCCAGCGCCTCTCCACCGAAAAAGAGAAGACGGGGGTTTTCATAGGTTCCTATTGTGTAAACAGACTGAGCGACGAGAAGGTTCCCGTCTGGATAGCCGATTACGCCCTTCTTACCTACGGCACTGGGGCGGTGATGGGGGTGCCCGCCCACGACCAGAGGGATTTCGAGTTCGCTAAAAAGTTCCACATCCCCATAAAAACGGTCATCGCCCCCCGAGGCTGGTCCGGCGAGGAGCTGACCGAGGCCTATGTGGAGCCGGGCACCATGGTCAACTCGGGTCGGTTCAATGGCCTCTCCAACGAGGAAGGCAAGAAGGCCATTGCCGATTTCGTGGAGAAGGAGAGCATTGGCAAGCTTACTGTCTCCTATCGTCTCAGAGACTGGCTCATCTCCCGCCAGAGATATTGGGGCGCTCCCATACCCATAATATATTGCGACAAGTGTGGCACCGTGCCCGTGCCCGATGAGGATTTGCCCGTGCTTTTGCCCGAGGATGCGGCCTTCAAACCCACCGGTGAATCACCCTTGAAGTATCACCAGGGGTTCGTCCACACCGCCTGCCCTCAGTGCCACGGCCCAGCCCGGCGGGAGACCGATACCATGGATACCTTCATGTGTTCATCGTGGTACTTCCTTCGTTACGCCGACCCCAAGAACAATCAGGCTCCCTTCTCCAAGGAAAAGATAGGTTACTGGCTGCCCGTGGACCAGTACACCGGTGGAGCAGAGCACGCTGTAATGCACCTCCTCTATGCCCGTTTCTTCATTAAAGCCCTCCGAGATCTGGGCCTGGTAGATTTCGACGAGCCATTTTTGCGACTATTCAATCAGGGGATCATCATCGCCCAGCGACACAAGATGAGCAAGTCTCGGGGCAATGTCATCACCCCCGATCCCTATGTCGAGGAGTTGGGGGCCGATGTGGTGCGAGCCTATCTCATGTTCATAGGCCCCTGGGATCAAGGCGGTGAATGGAGCGATAGCGGCATCAACGGCATAACTCGCTGGTTCAACCGGGCCTGGAACCTGGCGCTATCCGACCCTGACGAGCTAGCAGGTCGCCCAGCCGACGTAAAGGCCCTCCAAGAGCTGGAACGAATGACCCACAAAACCATCAAAAAAGTAACCCAAGACCTGGAGAGGTTTCGCTTCAACACTATGCTAGCGGCGCTAATGGAGTACTCCAACTATCTTGCCACGGCTTGGGAAAGCCGTTCAGTGGACTCATCGGCCTGGCGAAAGGCCATCGAGACTTTTTTGCTCCTCCTCGCCCCCACCGCGCCCCATCTAACCGAAGAGCTTTGGGAAGGGACAGGACACCCCTACAGCATTCACCA
>JAZGDP010000116.1:0-4457 GCA_036477885.1 Dehalococcoidia bacterium | reverse complement strand
CTCCCTCTTCATGAGAAAGGAGAAGAGGTCGCCACCGCTACCACAGGCACCGAAACAGTGCCAGCTCTGAGTCTCAGGGAAGACGAAGAAGGAGGGCGTTTTCTCGGTATGAAAGGGGCACAACGCTGTGAAGTTGCGTCCCGCCTTCTTTAAGGAGACGTATTGGGACACCACATCCACAATATCCAGTCTCTGTTTTATCTCTTCAATGGTGTTCATGAAACTCTGATAAACCTTAGTGGAAATCCCACTGACTCGGCCCGGGACATAATCCGGCGAGGAAACCCAGGAGCTTATGAATATACGGGACTTATCTCCTCGGCCAGGCGAAGGGCATAGTTATCGGTCATGCCGGATATGTAATCCACCGTTTGACGTTGAGGGTCTTCACCTCGTATGCTGTACTCTTGAGGTATCTTCTCCGGATGCTGACTGAAATACTCATACAAGCGGCGCAATGCATCCCTAGCCCTCTCAGCCATCTCTGACCTGCCGCTCACCTCATAGGCCCGTTCGAAGAGAAATTTTTGTAGAATATTAGTAGCTTCTACCATCTGGAGACTCATGTCTATGGCAGGCTCATCCCCTTCAGTCAATGGCATCTCCCCCGTGGCAGCCCAGGAGTTCTCTACTATATCCCGTATCACGGAATTTATCCTCCGAGCGGTAGAGTGTCCCAAGACCTCCCTCACGGAGAAGGGCAGCTCTTCTTCTTTGATCAGCCCTGCTCTTATGGCATCGTCTATATCGTGGTTTAGATATGCCATGGCATCGGCTATCTTACATACCTGGGCTTCCAGGGTCTTAGAGGTGTTCCATCCCTCGCCGAGGATGTCATTTCGAGACTTAGAGTGAGTTACTATGCCTTGCCTCACCTCCCAAGTAAGATTGAGGCCCTTGCCATCCTTTTCCAGGTGATCCACCACCCTCAGACTCTGAACGCTATGTTTAAATCCGCCGGGGTACAGATCCGAAAGCACCTCCTCTCCTATATGGCCAAAAGGCGCATGTCCCAGATCATGTCCCAGGGAGATGGCCTCTGCCAGGTCCTCATTCAGGTTGAGGGCCCTGGCTATGGAGCGGGCGATCTGAGAGACCTCCAGCGTGTGGGTTAAGCGGGTAACATAATGATCTCCCAGAGGGGCTATGAACACCTGGGTCTTGTGCTTTAGCCTCCGGAAGGCTTTACTATGAATAATGCGGTCCCGGTCCCGCTGAAAGGCCGTACGCATACTGCATGGCTCTTCAGGCCTAACACGACCCTTGGAGAGCCTGCTCTTGGTAGCGTAAGGGGAGAGTTGTTCTTCCCTTTCCTCTAGTCGCTGTCGGATATGCTGATCGCTCACTGGGTACGGCCTCTAAACGATAATTCTCACCTCGTCCTAAGCTAAGGTGAGAACCTATCCCAATTCCCCCTCCACCCCCCATTACCGTAATGTAGGTTAATTGAGAACATTAACTCAGACTAATGATACTGCCACTATATGTTAAAGTCAATAAAGAGGATGCTAACTGAGATCAATGGGTACAAAAATTTTAAGGTCAGCCCCTTTAGATGGGGACTTTACCCAGTCTCCTCTCTACCTCGGCCATTATCTGGCGGGTACGATTTATCATATCGGGGCTGACGGAAACCGAGGTAACACCCCACTCCACCAGCTTGGCCGTCAGCTCGGGGTAAAAGGAGGGAGCCTGGCCGCAGATAGAGTAGGTTATACCCCTTCGTTTGGCTATAGAGATTACCCGTTCAAGGGACCACAACACCGCATCGTTGCGCTCATCGAATAGCTCGGCCAACCTACTGTTGTCTCGGTCGACTCCCAGGGTAAGTTGAGTGAGGTCGTTAGAGCCTATAGATATGCCATCCAAGCCCACATCAATGAAATCATCCAACAGGATGACGTTAGAGGGCACCTCCACCATCATCCAAAGCTTAAAGTCCTGGGAGGAGCGCAACCCTTCCTCCTGGAGGATCTCCTTGGCTTGGGCCAACTCCCCCACCGTTCTCACGAAGGGAAGCATCACCCAGAGGTTTTTATATCTCTCCCTAACCCTTTTGATGGTCTCTATCTCCAGCTTAAAGACATCTCTATCGTTGATGTAGCGAGAGCAACCCCTGTAGCCCAGCATGGGGTTCTCCTCCACCTCCTCGTAGGCCTCCCCTCCCTTGAGGTTCCTATATTCATTGGTCTTGAAGTCATTGGTTCGGTAAACCACTGGTCTGGGATGAAAGGCCCTGGCGAATTTGGTAATGCCCTCCGTCAGCTTCTCCACGAATTCGGCACCCCGGCCATGATCCAGCATATACCTGGGATGCTCCCCTATGTGGGCTACTATAAATTCAGCCCTTAAAAGTCCCACACCATCTACATCCCGGGAGGCCATCTCCTCGGCCAGGTCTGGATCGGCCAGATTGACCAAAACCTTGGTGAGTGTTCTTACATCTTCCCCTAAGAACTCGGCCTCCTCCTTGTCAACGGCTACCCTTCCTTCATAGACCCTGCCCGGCGAGCCATCTAGCTTCACCACCACTGTCACCAATTGCCCATCCTCGAGAGTTTGAGTGGCTACCTCGGTACCCACCACACAGGGTTTGCCCAACTCCCTACTCACTATTGCGGCATGAGAGGTAACACCTCCCTTATCGGTAACGATGGCCGCTGCCCTCTTCATGGCGGGAACGAAATCCGGCGAGGTCATCTCCGCCACCAGCACATTGCCCTCTTTGATTCTGTCCATCTCCGATATGTTTCTGACGATAGTTACAGGTCCCGAGCCTACCCCTGGGGTGGCTGCAGAGCCAGAGAGGAGGAGAGGGGCCTTCACCTCCTCTTCCTCCACGTCCACAGCCTCCTTTAAGGTGGTGATTGGCCGGGTTTGAACTATGTAGAATTTATCATTCTCCCTGGCCCACTCGATGTCCTGAGGAGATCCATAATGTCTTTCGATCTTCTTGCCGATGCGCGCCAAGGCGATAATCTCCTCATCGGGGAGGGTCTGCTTCTTTTGCTCCCTAGAGGAGAGGGCCACCCAGACATTGCATTCCCGGGTAGAGCCATCTGCCTGGGGGTTTTTCACCAGCTTCTGTTCCTGTTTAACCACCATCTTGTGGAGGATGGTAAGTTCCCTCTTATCGACTATGTATCTATCCGGGGTTACCTCACCCGACACCACCGCCTCTCCCAGTCCATAGATAGCCTCGATACATATTTGCTCCCTATTGCCGCTGACGGGCTCCGCCGTAAATAGCACCCCCGATATCTCTGCCTGCACCATCCTTTGAACGGGGACAGCTATGCCCACCTTTAAATCATCGAAGCCGTGCTGGACTCGGTAAAAGATGGCCCGAGGTTCAAAGAGAGAGGCCCAGCATTCTTGCACGGCAGCCACCACCCTGTCTTCACCCTCGATGTTGAGGAAGGTACGCTGCTGTCCAGCAAAGGAGGCCTCGGGGAGGTCCTCCGCTGTAGCCGAAGAGCGAACGGCCACCAATCCACGTCCCAGTCGGTGGTAAGCCTTTCTGATGGCTTCGTCTATGGAGGATGGCATGGGGGCAGAGATGATGGATTCCTTAATCTGGGAGGAGGCTTCCTGGAGCTGGGTATTCTGGTTAATATCTAGGGTTTCTAAGGTGCGGCGAATCTTTTGAATTAATCCGGGTCTCTCCAAAAAATGTAGGTAGCTGTGGGAGGTAACGATAAATGCGGGAGGTACAGGAATGCCTAATTTGGTTATCTCGCCTAGATTTGCCCCCTTCCCCCCTACCAAAGAAATGTCCCCCTTGGACACATCTTCCAGCCATACTACTGGATTTTCTCTCATCGGCTCCGACCTCCCGGCAGATACCGCTAAGACGATAAACAGCTCGCCATCTGCTTCATGGAATTTAGAAGGTGACTACCTTATACCTTACCTAGGATGTTCCTGCATTATAGCACAAGCCCCACCACCAAAGCCTTGAGAGCCTAATGGGCAATACTGCAAGAAATCTTCTATATGATCATTAGATGTTTTCTATGGATACTAGCGTGGGATAAATACACCAAAAGATATGCCGCTTTAGGAGATATGTCTTATTAATATATAGATTCGTGTGCCTGCCTCTAACCGCTTGCATGATCTTTCCCTCCCTAACCCACCCCGCAGCGCATTATTAAATATATGTCGCCTTAAGAACAAGAGGGGAAACTCTAGCCTTTTTAAACAAGCGCACCGGGGGCGGGTGGGTGGGATTCACGACTCTTAAGCACCAGATAACCTAAAGCTGTGTATTCTATAAATGAGTTAAGTATTAACTTGCTAACGTCTGAGTTTTCTTTCCCTCCCAAGCTCACCCCGCTACCTTTTTGTAAAATAGCGTTCGTTGCCCAAGCAAGAAATACCTCCCTGTTTTTGATGACAGAAGCCAGGGGGCGATACGCCCGATTCCCTTAATCCTTGGTGGGTATGGAACCCCA
>JAZGDP010000115.1:0-5416 GCA_036477885.1 Dehalococcoidia bacterium | reverse complement strand
GAGGCAGTTGGCTGCCTCAAGGCTTAGATGCTCAGCGCCATCGATGATGAAGACCCTGTATTTGCCTTCAAAGGCTGATAGGCTGGCCGCTTGTTGAAGCTCCCTGATGCGTTCGATGCTTATCTTGCTCTTTCCCTCTCCCCCCTCCCCTGAGGCGAGGCCCAGCACTTGAACATCGGGGTGTTTCCAGGAGGCTATGCGTTGGCACTGGGAGCATTGGCCGCAGGGCTCTTTTCTCGCCTTGCTTCCTTCCTCAGGGGCCTCACAGTTCACCACCTGGGCCAGATTCAAAGCCAGGGTCATCTTTCCTATTCCTTGGGGGCCCACCAGGAGATAGGCGTGGGAGAGGCGGCCCATCTCTAGGCTGCACTCCATCAACTTTAACACTGAGGCTTGGCCCAGCACCTGCCACATCTCTTGTCTATCCCTCCTTATATGAGGTCGCACCGCATGAGGTCTTCGAAGGTCTCTCTGCGACGAATCAATTGAGCCCCCCCATCTTTTATCAGCACAATGGGGGGTTTGGGGGCGGCGTTATAGTTGCTGGCCAGGGATAGGCAATCGGCGCCTGAAGCAGGAATGGCTATGGTGTCCCCTGGGCCGGCGTGGGGGATCTCCACATCCTCGACCAGAATGTCCCCAGATTCGCAGAATTTTCCTGCTATGGTCACCCTTTCTCTATTCTTGTCCCCCATTCTGTTGGCGAGGATAGCCTCGTATTTAGCTCCGTAGATAGCGGGGCGAATGTTGTCCCCCATACCCCCGTCTACCGATACGTATTTCCTAACACCGGGTATCTCCTTGATGGCCCCTACGGTATAAAGGGCTACCCCTGCCTGCCCCACAATGGCCCTGCCGGGCTCCAGGATGAGCTTGGGGGGTGGCAGTGTGGGGGCCTTACAGTTTTCGTGGAGGGCCGAAACGATGGTATCGGCATATTGGGCTACCCTGGGAGGGGGCTTATCCTCGGTGTACTGGATGGCGAAGCCGCCCCCGGGGCTGAACTCCCTTATCTCTAGGCCGTGTCGCTCCCTCATGGCGGCGGCAAAGGCCATTGTAACCTCGATGGCCTCCTGATAGGGTTCCATCTGGAAAATAGGGGAGCCCAGGTGGAAGTGGAGGCCCACCGGGTCGAGATGGGAAGCGTGCATAACCTGGATTACCGCCTCCTCGGCCTGGCCTGTCTGGATGGGAATGCCGAATTTGCTGTCCAGAATGCCGGTGGTGGTGTGGCCGTGGGTGTGGGGGTCCACCCCGGGCGAAACACGCAGAAGTACGGCTTGAGCCTTTCCCGAGGCCTTAGCCACATCGTTCAGAAGCTCTATCTCATCCAGGTTATCTATAACCACTCGCCCCACCCCCAGCCTCACGGCCATCTCTAGCTCGTCCCTACCCTTGTTATTCCCGTGGAAATATATCTTATCCATGGGGAAAGTCGCCTTCTGAGCCGTAGCCAGCTCCCCTCCCGACACCACGTCCAGCCCCAGTCCCTCCTGGTTGAATAGGCGGGCCAGGGCCGGGTTGATATAGGCCTTGCAGGCATAGACAACCTGAGAATCGGGGTAGCGCTGGACGAACTCCTGGACGAACTCCCTGCACTTGCGGCGCAGAGTGATCTCGTCGAAAACATACAAAGGAGTGCCGAACCTTTGAGCCAGCTCCACTGCATCACATCCGCCTATGACCAGGTGGTTAGCCTCATTGACCTCGGCGGTGTGGGGGAAGATATTGGTGTCGATGCCTAGCATAGGTTCTTTTGCCCCTTGGGTATCTGTGGGCATTATACTACAGCGAGTATGAAAATTCAGAGGCGATACCGACTGCGGGAAGGCTATTTAGCTCGGTAGCCTTTGCCATCCTTCAGGGCTTCGGCTTTGCCCTCCCGCTCCAGCTTTATCAGGTGGGATATCATCTGCCCTTTGGCCATATCATGAAGGTCTTGGTGCAGCTCGGGGTATATCAGCCCCAACAGCTCTTCAGGGGTTTTGGCCCCCTGCTCAAGATAGTCGAGGACCTGCCTCTCCCGCTCCCTACGGTGCTGGAGGAGCTCTTCTATCTTGCGATGGGGCTCCTTGATGGATTCACCGTGTCCAGGGAATATGACCTTAATATCCAGGCTCAGGAGCTTTTTCAGGGAGCCCATGTACAGGGCCATATCGCCGTCAGGAGGGTTCACTGCGGTGGTGCCTGCACCCAGGATATGGTCCCCGGTGAATAGGAATCCCCTTTCTCGGTCGAATATACATACGTGGCCCATGGTATGGCCTGGAGTGTGCACAAACTCCAACCTAGTGTTCCCTATTTTCAGGGTATCACCATCCTCTAGGACTCTGTCGACGGCAATGCCCTTAAGGGTCTCTTTGGCCTTGGATACGTCCAGGGAGTGGATAATTACCTTGGCCCCAGTAGCCTCCTTTATCCTTTGGGCTCCCCCTACGTGGTCTGGGTGGTGGTGGGTAACAACTATATAGGATAGCTTCAATCCAGGGAGGTTATGGAGATAGTCTAGTCGGCTGCGGACCGCCGCCTCGTTGTCGTAGCCTGAGTCTATGAGGGCCCCTTCTCCATCGGACACCAAATATACGTTAGGGGGATATCTCCGCAAGAAAAAGTCGCCCGGAGTAGCCACGGGCAGGGAATGCACACCAGCTACAATCTCCAACATATACCCCCGTCAAAAAGGCCCCGCACCTCTAAACTTTAGAAATACGGGGATGCACAAGGACAGACTCATGATAGATTCGTCCCATATCTTTGTCAAGGACGGGGTAACCCCTTCTTTGACGCTCATAAGACATTCTGCTATCCTTTATCCAACTTTCGCACGTTCACCCACCAACTTGCTAAAGAGGAGGCTTGGCACTATGGATGCAATGAAACAGTTCAGCTTGATGATGTTTCCCTGGGGAGTGGAACCTCCCAAAGTTGAGGAATTGATAGCGGCAGCCCAGCATGCCGAGGAGCTGGGCTTCTATTCTGTATCCATCCCGCAGCACCTGACGCTGCCTACCGGGTGGATCTTCCAGGAGTTCCCTAATCAGGATGTTGTAGATCCGCTGGTACTGCTTCCGGCCATAGCTGCGGCTACCAAATCCATACGGGTGGGCCCCAATTCTGTGCTCTTGCCCCTTCTACCACCCTATGCTTGGGCCAAATATCTCGCTAGCTTAGACGTTATAACGGGAGGCCGCGTTATAGCTGGAGTGGCTATGGGCTGGTGGGAGGAGGAGTTTAGAGTGGTGGAGGTCGATCGAAGGCTGCGAGGCAAGCTCTTTGACGAGCAGTTGGAGATGATCACTCGCCTGTGGGTCGAGGACAGGGTAACCTTCAAGGGCCGATTCTATCAGCTAGACGACGCCCCTTTAGAGCCCAAGCCTGTTCAGAAGCCGTATCCGCCTATCTGGATGGGCGGGGGCGTTCACTCCATAGAGAGGGCAGCCCGATACGCAGAATACATAGTCCCCTTCTGGCCCACTCCGGAGGAGGCCAGGAAGGTGTACATACCTCGACTGCGGGAGGCGGGCGAGCGCTGGGGGACCCATCCGAAATTGATGTCCTTCAATTTCATCGGCGTGGCAAAGGACGAGGAGAATTTCCGAAGAGGCATCCTCCCTCAGTTGAAGAAGTGCGTTACCTTTGAAAACCCCGATGCCGAACCCGAGGATGTGGCTATATGCGGAATGCCTGAGCAGTGTGCCCAGCGCATAAAGGCTGTGCAAGAGGCAGGCAGCGCTCACTCCCTCATCGACTTCAACTGCCACGGTTTGGAGTCGGTGCAGTACATGATAGAACAGATGGACCTATTCAAGGAAAGGGTTGTCCCTCTGCTGTAGATTCCTCACCGCTGCTTCATGAAAGGTATCGGTTTTTAAGGCTAAGGGTTAATTGATATACTTCCCAGAGAACCTTTACCAATTTTTTTCTTTGTTTTGTACTCGGGACGTTCCTTTCGGTGAGAGGATGAGGGCGTGGATCCAAAGCAAATAGAGTCAATTAAAAGGCGGTATCGAAAAATCGCCCCCTGGTATGATGCCTACATGACGCAGATCTTTAATGAGCTGCGCCCTCTGGCCATAGCCAAATTGGCCTTAAAGCCCGGCGACACCGTCCTCGACTTGGCATGTGGCTCGGGACTTAGCTTTGAATACCTGGAGCGTGAGGTGGGGCTTGGGGGGCGCATCATCGGAGTGGAAATCAGCCCCGATATGCTGGCTTTGGCTAGGGAGAGGATAGAAAGGCACAAATGGGACAATATAACCCTCATCGAAAGCACCGCTGAGGAGGTAGATATGCCGGGGCCTGTGGATGCCGTGTTATGTTTCTTTACTCCCCAAATCATGAGTTCTCGTCTCGCTCTGGAGCGGGCCCTGGCGGCCCTTAGGCCAGGGGGACGAATCGTGGTTTCGGGGGTGAAGCACGCTGAAGGGGTGCGGGGTATGCCGGTGACCCTGTTCTACATGATACGTTTTCGGGTCTGGCGCTTTGTCAATGTCAAGGAGTTGGTCAATCGCCTCTGGGGTACTGAACAGCCTTATACAATCCTGGAGAGCATGGTCGATTCCCTGGAACGGCGGGACTATCAGAGGGGTTGCTCCTACATCGCCTACGCCGTGAAGGGAGCTAACGCCTCCTCAGGGAGTTGAAGGATAAAGAGCCTAGTGCTTAGTTGCAAAAATGCCTTGTCATTCCTGGGTATGAGGTCTCTCTGCTGGTCGAAGTAGTGTTGCGGTAGTGACCATTAGCACCTTTAAGGCTTAGGAAGGGTTTTTAAGTCATACAATAGGCTTTCTCTACCGTTTCTTACTTTCCCAGAGGGTGTAGTAGTGTTCCCCGGAGATAAGGGCCTCCATCTCTTTTCTATCAAGCTCTAAGAGGTCCTGTAAAGCCTTATTGCATTCCTTCACCACAGCTTTGTGGCCCGTGGCCACAAAGCGCTGGATTATCTTGTCCCATATGCCCAGAGTCTGCAGGCTACTAACATACTTGGGCCAGGGAATCACTGTGATACTTTCGGGCCTGGGCAGCCGAGGCCTTATCTTCTTTAAACTGCGGAACCGCTCCTCTACCGAGTTCACCATGGGCACTACTTTAATCATAGGCCCGTCTTCAATATCGTCCCGGGTGTCCATAAGAAGGGTTTTTCTAAGGAGGGGAAAATAGATACTTATCACCTCTGCTGTTTCTAAACTATTCTCTATTTCAGAGGGGTCCAGATAAAAATCTCCATCCATCTTGTATCCTCCTCAGACGTTACCCTACGAGCTCTCTACACATATCGATAAAGGAGGGCAGAACCTGCTTCCAGTCGCCCTCGACACCAAACCGGGCCTCCTTGAATATGTTGGCCTCGGGGTCTTTATTAATGGCCACGATGTTCTTGGCCCCCGAGCAGCCTGCCATATGCTGACTGGCCCCA
>JAZGDP010000114.1:0-2700 GCA_036477885.1 Dehalococcoidia bacterium | reverse complement strand
GGGCGGGCCGGGTGGGAATGAACAGATAGAGGGTAAGCCGAAGAATCGGTTCTGCCTTAAGAGAATGAGCTTGAAATGTTACACTGGCTCTCAAAAAAACCCTACCCGGGGCTGAGGTAGCAGCATGCCTAACATTAGATTGATTCGCCGGCGCATCAGGAGCGTCCAGAACACCGCTAAGATAACCAATGCCATGTCCATGATAGCCGCCTCCAAGATGCGGCGGGCTCAAGAGCGGGACTTAAACGCTCGCCCCTACGCCGAGAAGATGCTGGAGGTCCTGGCTCACCTCGCCTCCCAGTATCAGGGGGCGGATATAACCCATCCCCTTCTGGAAAGACGAGAGCTTAAAAGGGTCGAGATGCTTCATATCACCCCGGATAGGGGCCTGTGCGGCGGCCTCAATGCCAATGTCAACCGTAGGACGGCCAGCTTCTTAGCCGAGGAGAAGGTCTCTGCCTCCCTGGTTACGGTGGGGAAAAAGGGTAGAGACTTTATGGTCCGCTACGGACAGGAGGTGCGGGCCGTTTTTACCGACCTGGGCGATAAGCCCTCTCTGGCCGATATCCTTCCCATATCCCGCGTCATCATCGACGATTACACCAGCGGCTATGCCGACCGAGTCTTCTTAGTTTATACCCAGTTCGTCAGTACGATGAGTCAGCGCCCTGTGTTACGGCAGATCCTGCCTATAGAGCCCGTGTCCAACGGCGGGCCTAAAACGGAATACATATATGAGCCCAATGCCCTGGATGTGTTGGGGGAGCTTTTACCCCGTTTTATAGAGATGCAGATCTATCATGCCGTTCTGGAGTCGATAGCCAGCGAGCAGTCGGCTCGCATGGTGGCTATGCGCAACGCCACGGACAACGCCCATGATATGATTCAGGATCTGACCCTTCTCTTCAACAAGGCGAGACAGGAGATGATTACCAAGGAGCTTCTAGACATCACCGGAGGGGTTACAGCGCTGGAGTAGGTAAGGTTGATTATCCCTTGCGGAGTGTGGTAAAGGATTATTCATCTGATTGTATGCTGGTCTATAATTTATAGGGTGACAGAGAGTACAGAGGAGCGATAAATATGGCCAAAGGTAAAGTGGTTCAGGTGATAGGGACGGTGGTGGATATAGAGTTCCCCCCCGATGAGCTGCCTGCCCTTTTCAACGCCATAAAGATATCCATGGACGGTGGGACCATCACTCTGGAGGTGCAGCAGCACGTAGGTAACAACTGGGTGCGCTGCCTGGCCCTGGAGTCCACCGATGGCCTGGAGCGGGGCGCCGAGGCCGAGGATACCGGTGGGGCCATCGAGGTGCCGGTGGGTCGTCCCACCCTGGGCAGGCTGTTCAACGTTACAGGGCAGCCCATAGATAATCTGGGCGATGTCAAGGCCGAGGAGTTCTGGCCCATCCACCGTGACCCTCCCCCCTTCGACGAGCAGGAGACCACCACCGAGATGTTGGAGACGGGCCTCAAGGTCATTGACCTAATTACCCCCTTCACCCGAGGAGGCAAGATAGGAGCCTATGGCGGGGCGGGGGTGGGCAAGACCGTTATCATCATGGAGCTCATCCGCAATATCGCCACCGAGCACGGGGGATTCTCCGTGTTCGCCGGCGTGGGGGAGCGCTCTCGGGAGGGCAACGACCTCTGGAACGAGATGAAGGCATCGGGAGTTATAGATAAGACGGTAATGGTCTTTGGCCAGATGAACGAGCCTCCTGGCGTCCGGCTGCGCATAGCCATCACCGGCCTCACCATGGCGGAGTACTTCCGGGATATGGAGGGCCAGGACGTACTGCTGTTCATAGATAACATCTACAGATACATCCTGGCTGGCATGGAGGTCTCCGCCCTGTTGGGTCGCATGCCCTCGGCGGTGGGATACCAGCCCACCCTGGCAACCGAGATGGGCGACCTGCAGGAGCGGATCACATCCACGGAACGGGGCTCCATGACCTCCTTTCAGGCCCTATATGTCCCCGCCGACGACTACACCGACCCTGGGGTGGCTACCACCTTCGGCCACCTGGATGCCGTCGTCGCCTTGGAGCGCTCCATCTCTGAGCAGGGACTCTATCCGGCTGTGGACCCATTGACCTCCTTCTCTCGTATTCTCGAGCCTAGGATTGTGGGCCAAGAGCATTATGACGTTGCTCAAGGCGTGCAGAGGGTACTTCAGCGCTACAAGGACCTCCAAGACATCATCGCCATCCTGGGCGTAGAGGAGCTCAGCGAGGAGGACAAGCTCACTGTGACCCGGGCTCGCAAGATTCAGCGCTTCCTCTCCCAGCCCATGTTCGTAGCCGAGGCCTTCACCGGCACCCCCGGCAAATATGTACCCGTGAAGGAGACAGTGCGGGGCTTCAAGGAGATCCTAGACGGCCAGCATGACGATATCCCCGAACAGGCCTTCTACATGGTGGGCGGCATAGAGGAGGCCCAGGAGAAGGCTCAGAAGCTGGCCGAGGCGTAGGAGGGGAGAAGAATCCTTTCATGGCGACATTAAGACTGGAGATAGTAACGGCGGAGCGGATAGTCTATTCCGACGATGTTAATATGGTCATCGCACCCGGCATAGAGGGGCAGTTGGGTATTCTACCCCGCCATGCTCCCCTCCTCACTACCCTCCAGCCCGGGGAGCTAAGGATAAAGAAAGAGGGAGATGAGATCTCCATGGCGGTAACCGGCGGCTTCC
>JAZGDP010000113.1:0-10320 GCA_036477885.1 Dehalococcoidia bacterium | reverse complement strand
GAGAAGTCTAGGTCAATGAACGCATTGTTCTTGTCGTCCGAGGCCTTGCAGCTAATGTTTGCATTACGAGACCGCCCGGTCTTATCAGGCGTGAAGGTTGCTGTAGTGGAGAACGGATCGGTCCTCGCCGCGATGGGCGTACCGCTGGGCGGGCTGAGGGAGCCGTCTCCGCTGTTCAAGAAAAAGGTGACGGACTCCAGACCGCTTTCGCCGAAGCCGGTGTCATCGCCAGTACACGTGACTGAATTGGTTCCGGCCTCGCTAATATCATTGTTTAGGGTAATGGTCACCGCCGGAGAGGCATCCCCTGCCCAAATAAGGAGTCCCGCTACGATGAACGCTACAGCCGCTCCAATCAGTGCGGCCCCTATGGTGGCTGTTATGACTATTGGCTCTATCGAGAGAAGGGGCGACAGAAGTCCCCGCGCTCCGGTGAGCCCCTCTCCATATACAAGGGATGGATTCTCCTCAAAGAAACGGACGAAGCCGGTGGCCTGAATCATCGACTCTACAAAAGCCAGTTCACGGGAGCTAATCTGGTTTAAAGTTTGCTCAAACTCTACCTTCAGATCGGCCAACTGATTCATCTCATCCTCTAACTCTGGTAGCTCAAGTGCCACTAGCTCCCCAATATCTCCGGTAAGAAAGCGATCCTCCAGCACATCGAGAAAATTCTGCATGACCTCTCCCACTGGGGAAGTAACCTCCTCAGGCTCTTCCAAATCGAACGAGAAGGTTCTAGCTCCTCCCGGAGTGACGGCGGTCAGGTCCCCCGAGATGGGTGCTATCGGCCCTGCCAAAAATGTCGCCACGAAGTTGGAGTCGGCCATCCATACACCTAGCTCAAGTCCGTTGAACGCTACCACGTTCTGCGCCGGGTTGGAGCTAAACCCTGAGCCCACCAGGGCCACTGGAGTGCCCGGCGGAGCACTACTAATCGCCAGCCCGGTCAGGTCGGGATTTTCGATATTGTCTACCGTGAAGGGGAATAGGATGACCTTGTCAACCCGGAGGGAGGGGAAGGGAGTGGAAGTAGGCGTCGGCGAGACTGAAGTTGGAGTAGGTGAGATGGTTGTTGGCGTCGATGTTGGCGGGGGAATAGGTATCACCTCAAAGCTGTCCATGCTCTGCACCAATGGGTTCCACCAGTTGTCCACGTGCTCCAGCAGCACCAGGCCCAGCAGCATATGCACGGTGTCACCGCCTCCCACCATCAGCATGCGTCCCTTAAAATCAATGTCGCCTTCCTCACCCTCGAATGTGACACTGAATAAGCTTTCATGGGCCGACTGGCCATTCACAGTGGTGGACCGGCGGGAGGACTCCTGGAAGCTGAGGGCGCCGCTTTGGAGATCGAAGACCTCTTGGTCCAGCACATTCTCCAGTGGTGTGCCGGGTACCACTTCCAGCAGCTGAACCGTCAGGGTGGCCTCGCCTTCTCGCACGAAGCCAACTCCGTCGGTTACTTTTTCTTCGTCCACGATCCAGTCAAAGGGATAGTTTATGCGGAAGCCTAGAGTTTCGCTGACGTATGTACGGGTGGGAGTGGGTGTCGGGATGGGAAGAGTTGCAATAACCTCCGGTGCAGCGGTGGTGGAAGTAGGTGCGGGCGCAGCTTCCTCCTCCTCTTTCCTAACGCAGGAAGCCGCAACCAGCGCTATGACTAAGCCTATCGCCACAGTCGCCATTAAGCGCCTTTTAAATGTCTTAGTCACATTCCTACCTGTTGAGCACGCATTCCCTCGGTATGTCACAAGCTGGGCAGCCCCTCCCGTTGGGCAGTATGATACTCACGTATATCTGCTTTGTCAACCACTGAATTTAAGCCATTGCCGACATAATATCTCTATGTTGACACCCTGCATATCTCTGTGAACACAAATGGCCATAACGCTCAACCCTAGGGCCCTTACTATGAGGGCTTTGAAAAAGGCTATGACTCCGTCTCATCAAATTATTTACTAACCTAATAGAAAAGCACTTTACTAAAAGGAGAAAACGTGATAATTTACTCTTAGAAGGTCTTTACTATTCAAAGCATGCAAAGAGTACCTAGGCAACCCTTAGCCCAGTGTATCCTTTAGCGAAACGGGAAGGAGATAGGTATAGCTAATGGGTGAAGCTACCAGCTCCTTAGGATTAAGCAATGTTAAGACTTCGGTCATGGGAAGGGTTGCCTCCAACACTCAGGTATCCAAGCAAGAGATAGACGAGCTGGTGGCCCTGGCTCTCAAGCATATATCCTACGATTCGCGTTATGTTTGGAACGCCAGCATAAACGGTGTTATAGCTCAGCTGGTAACCAATAATTATCATCTAATGGATTTCTGGGTAGAGAATTGGTTCCCTGCTCCTCTGCAGGGGATACAGCCCCAGGGCATGATTTATGCCGCTATGGGTGTGCCGGGTAAGAAGCCCTACTCCTACTACTGCTCCGAGGCCAAAACGGCCGTCTTCATAAACACCGATTATTACGGCCAGTGTAAAAGCTGGGCCCTGGGCATTGTGGCCGATATATTGGAGATGCAACATGGCATCCACAGCATTCACGGGGCAGTGGTGGATCTGGAAGGCTACGGCATCTGTATAATCGCCCCCACCGGCACCGGTAAAAGCACCCAGTCCTACGGCCTAATCCTACATATACCTACCGCAAAGCTGCACAGCGACGACTGGTGCTACGTGGAGCACATAGGAAACGGAGATTTCGCCAGGGCTCGTGCCAGCATCTCCGAAAGGACCTTTTATCTTAGGACAGACATAGCCGATGGTTTTCCCAGAATGGCGGAGCTCTTCTCTCGATGTAAGCTGGAAAACGTGGGGGAAACCTACTCTTCAGTGCGCAACTCCAGGGCCATCCTCGACCCTACCTGGATCGCCGGGGCCGAGAGGTTCACCCACGTAACCGACCTCAAGGCGGTGATACTATTAAGAAGGGACGATAAGTCCCCAGCAGAGGTTAAACTGGGGGCAGATGAGGCGATAGAGATATTGAAGAAGGGGGAGTACATGGTGCTGCCTGGGGCAGGGCCCAAGGAGGACTGGGGAAAGATAAAATCGGAGCCCTTCTATAACCCTTACCTTTTGGTGCGCAACGAAGAGAGGACCCAGCTTCAGGAGAAGTTCTTCCGAAAAACGTTTCGAGTAGCCACCTGTCACATTCTAAACACTGGAGTGGAGACCATAGAGGAGAGTCAACAGCGAATCCTGCGCATCGCCCGGGAGGCAATGCAAGAAGCTCAAAAAATAGGAACGGTAGGTAGTTAAATCCCGACGTTAGACTCTATCGGAACCAAGGACTCTAAAGGAAGGGTTGGCAGTTTGCCCCTTATTGGCATAACTACCGCTAAAAACAACAAGGCTACCAGATATCTCCAATCCATCGAGAAGAATGGTGGCACCCCTCAACTCCTCACATCGGAGTGTGGACTAGCCATCGAGGGGTTGCTTGACTCCCTTCAAGGGCTGCTCCTGACAGGAGGAGACGATATCGACCCCTTCTATTATGGAGACCCACCAACTCGTCATTCCAGCCCCGACAGGGAAAGGGACGCCTTTGAGATCCCCCTGGTGCAGGCTGCCCTAAAAAGGGACATGCCTATCCTGGGTATATGCCGCGGTATGCAAGTACTCAACGTGGCCATGGGCGGTAAGCTCATTCAGGATTTCCCCCATCATAGAACTAACAACCGAGAGTCCGCCTTTCACGATATCTATATTGCCCCGGGAAGTCGCCTGGCGGTGATCCTTAAGGCAGGAGTCATCACCAAGGTAAACAGTCGCCACCACCAGGGTTTTAAGCAAGCCCAGAAGGCTCCTAATCTTTTAGCCTCGGCTTACAGCAGTCGAGATGGTATAATTGAGGCAGTGGAAAGCACTTTTCACCGATGGGTTATGGGCGTTCAGTGTCATCCCGAAAGGGAAGACGAGGTGCCTGAAGGCTTTCGAAATCTTTTTATGGCCTTAGTGAAGACCGCAGAACACCAAAGTAAAGAAAGTTCCCTGATTACCTAAGAGCTCACGGAGGACTTTATGACCACCAATATCGGCACGATAAAACCGGTGAAGATCGAAGATGAGATGCGAGGCTCTTACCTGGATTACGCCATGAGCGTAATCGTGTCCCGAGCCTTGCCCGATGTGAGAGACGGCCTTAAGCCGGTGCACCGTCGCATCCTCTACGCTATGAACGATCTGAGCCTGCGATCTAACAGCCCTTATAAAAAGAGCGCCCGCATAGTGGGTGAGGTCCTCGGTAAATATCATCCCCACGGCGATGCCTCCGTTTACGATGCTATGGTGCGCATGGCCCAGGGTTTCTCCATGAGATACACCCTTATCGATGGCCAGGGAAACTTCGGCAGTGTAGATAATGACCCTCCTGCCGCCATGCGCTATACCGAGGCTCGCATGACCCGCATCAGCGAGGAGATGTTGACGGATATTGAAAAGAATACGGTAGACTTCGTCCCCAACTTCGATAGCTCTCTCCAGGAGCCCACCGTCCTCCCCGCCCAACTGCCTAATCTTCTGCTTAACGGCACATCCGGCATAGCCGTGGGCATGACCACCAGCATACCCCCACATAACTTAGGAGAGCTCTGTGACGCTATAGTAAAACTCATCGAAAACGCAGACGTTAGCCTGGAGGAGCTTCTGGAGATTGTCAAAGGCCCGGATTTCCCCACCGTTGGCATCATTATGGGTAAGGAGGGGATTCGGAGCGCCTACACTACAGGGCACGGCAAAGCGGTCATAAGAGCAAGGGCGTCCACCGAGGAATCCACTAAAGGAGGTCGCAGCCAAATAATAGTCACCGAATTACCCTATCAGACCAATAAAGCGGTTTTGGTGGAGAAGATCGCCGAGCTTGCCAAGGGTAAAAAGATAGAGGGTATAGCTGAGGTGAGGGACGAATCCGATAGGGATGGTATTCGTGTGGTCATAGACCTCAAACGAGAGGGGCAGGCAGCTCAGGTGCTCAACAACCTCTATAAACATACGGCGATGCAGTCTACCTTCTTCATCAACATGCTGGCCCTTGTGAATGGTCAACCAAGGGTTATTGGGTTAAAGGCTGCTCTACAACACTTCATCGATTTCCGTCGAGAGATAGTAGTGCGCCGCTCCCAGTTTGATCTGAAGAAGGCCGAGGAGAGAGCCCACATTCTAGAAGGGCTAAGGAAGGCCCTGGATCAGTTAGATGCCGTCATAGCTACCATAAAGCAATCCCAAACCGCCGATGAAGCCAGAAACAATTTGATGCAGTACTTCGGCCTATCTCAGGAGCAGGCCCAGGCTATTTTGGACATGCAGCTGCGCCGTATTGCTGCCCTGGAGCGTAAGAAGATAAACGATGAGTATAAGCAACTCACGAAAACTATTAAAGGATTAGAGGAGTTGTTGGCCAGCCCTCAAAATATACTCTTCCTCATCCGGGACGAGATCCTGGATCTGAAGATCAAATACGCCGACGAACGCCTCACCGAGATACGGGAAGAGGAGGCTATAGCCTTTAGGAAAGAGGACCTGGTACCCCACCAGGAGGTGGCGGTTACCATAAGTCAGCGGGGCTATGTGAAACGCCTGCCCAGAGATACATACAAAATGCAGCATAGAGGAGGAAAGGGGATTGTGGGTATGGTCACCCGAGAGGCGGATGCGGTGCAGCATCTAATAGTTGCCGATACTCATAATCTTCTCCTGTTCTTCACCAATAGAGGACGAATGAATCCCCTCAAGTGCTATGACCTCCCTTCCGAGAGCTCTCGCACCGCCAAGGGTCTGCCCCTGGTAAACCTCATCCCTCTGGAAGAAACGGAGCGCATCACCGCCTTAATTCCCATAAAGGATTTCGCCGAGACCCTGCTTCTCCTGATGACGACTCGCAACGGCCTCTTCAGGAGAACACCCCTTAAAGCCTTCGCCAATGCCCGCATCAACGGCATAAGGGCCATCATCTTAAATAAAGACGATGAATTGGTCTCCGTTAGATTAGCCCCCTCCGATAGCGACGTGGTCATAGTAACCGAAAAGGGGCAGTCCATAAGATTCAACGCCTCCACGGTGCCACTACGAAGCCGAAATAGCAGAGGCGTAAAGGGCATACGCTTAGATCCCGGAGACAAGGTTGTTTCTATGGATGTGGTCAGGCCCGAGTCCTATTTGCTCACCATCACCTCCTATGGCTACGGCAAGCTCACCAATCTACGATACTATCGACCTCAGAGGCGAGCAGGGCGAGGGCTTCGCACCTTTAAGACTAACGCTAAAACGGGGCTGGTGGCGACGGCAACGGTGGTGGAGGGCAGCGAGGAGTTGATGCTAATCTCCCGCAACGGAAAAATCGTTAGCACCAGTGTGGAACAGATATCCGTCCAGAGCAGGATAACCCAGGGCGTTTCCATCATGAGGCTAGGCGAAGACGATTCTGTAGCAGCCATCGCCTGTTTTGACAGACGCAATGACCGAGACAAAAGCCCTGTCGCTGAAACTCAATCCAAAGAGAAGCCTGCTGCCGAGGAAGAACCCCAGACCCCTTAGGTACGCCAGCAGCAAGAGATACGGATATGAAGCTGATATTTGTCCACGGCTCCGGCGACACAGGAGAGGCTTTTTACTACCAGACCCGTTACTTTAAGGACTCGGAGGCAGTAAACCTTCCAGGACATCCCGATGGGAAGCCTTGTACCAGCATAGACAACTATGTCGAGTGGTTGCGGGGCTATATAGCAGGCAAAGGCTACAAGGATATGGTGGTGGGGGGCCATTCCATGGGCAGTGCCATAGTGCAGTGGTATGCTCTTCAGTATCCTCAAGAGCTCAAGGGCATTATCCTCCTGGGGGCCGGCGCTCGATTAAGGGTACACCCCCGCTACCTCAAAGAGTGTGAGGATGGAATTAAGGATAAGGATTCCTGGGCGAAAAACAGGATAGCACAGAAATCCTCGGGCGACCCCGAGGTGAGGCGCTATGTCCTGGACAAGTCCCTGGTGGTGGGGCCCGCCGTTTTATTAAACGATCTTGTGTGCTGCGACAAGTTCGACGTTATGGGACGAGTCCCCCAGATAGACCTTCCCACCCTGGTCCTGTGCGGCAGCGAGGATGTTATGACCCCTGTAAGGTATACCCGATTCCTAGCCGCAAAGATTAAAGGAGCCAGAGAAGCAGTAATTGAGGGCGCTACCCACGACGTGATGATAGAGAAACCTACGGAAGTCAATCAGGCCATCGAGGAATTTTTGCAAGGCATTGCCGGTTAAGTCCCCTTAAAAGGCCTTACACCTTAAGGACTGCCCTGCCCTCCTCCGTCTCCTTGAGCCTTTTCAGCTCCCCGGACTTGGACATCTGAATGAGCTCAGTGAACTTTTGGTGGCAGGCCTCGTCCAGGTCCTGATAGCCACATACCGTGCAGGGTGCTATTCGACAGTCCCGGGTCTCTATCTCCTGAAGAGTACGCTTGTATTCTCTACGGAAGAAGGCGTATTCCACCCCGCTATCGATGTGAGTCCAGGGCAATACCTCCTCTAGGGAGCGACGTCGGTGAGCATAGAAAGAGGGATCCAATTCACAGTCCTTAAAGGCCTGCATCCAGCCTTGGAAGTTGAAATGTTCGCCCCAGGCATCGAAGCGACATCCTAGCTGCCAGGCACGGTAGATGACCCTGCCAATGCGCCTATCTCCCAGAGAGAGCACCGCCTCTATGATGCTTTCATCGGGCTCGTTCCAGGAGAGCTTAGCTATTCTCCTGAGGCCTTGCCTGAGGATATCGTGTTTGGGTCGCAGCTCCTCGGGCGTGTTTTGAGGCACCCACTGGAAGGGAGTGTGAGGCTTGGGCACGAAAGTGGACACCCCTACCCTAATGGTGGGGCTCTTTCCTGCCGCCCCTCTGGCCACCCGATGCACCTTCTGGATCAGGTCCACTATGCCTCGGACGTCATCGAGGGTCTCGGTGGGATGACCCACCATGAAATAGAACTTGAGATGGTTCCAGCCCCGATCAACAGCGATCTTCACCGCATCCAGAATGACCTCGTCGGAGACGTACTTATTAATGGCCCTCCTCAGCCTCTCGGAGCCCGCCTCGGGGGCGAAGGTGAATCCACCTCGTTTAAGCTGCACCGAGGCCAGCGTATCGGCCAGCCCCACCGAGAAGCTATCGATGCGCAAGCTAGGCAAAGAGAGCATCAGGTGTTTGCCTCTATAACGTTCGGACAAGCCGTGGACCACCTCTTTGATGTGGGTATAGTCGCTGGTGGACAGAGAGACCAGAGAGATCTCATCGTAGCCGCAGTTCTTCACCAGCTCGTCCACCGCCTGAATCACCTCATCCGTGGTGCGCTCCCTGAGGGAGCGATAGACGTAGCCCGCCTGGCAAAAGCGGCAGCCCCGAGTGCAACCCCTCTGTACCTCCACCGCTCCCCTATCGTGGATCACCTGAATGTGGGGTACTACGGGGGTGGTGAGGGGCGGGGGCAACTTCTCCACAAAATGCCTCCGAACCCGTTCCGGCGCCTCGGGTATGGTGGGGCGAATGCTGGCAATGGTTTCATCATCGTTATAGTGCACGCAGTAGAAGCGAGGAACATAAACTCCTTGGACTCGGAGGGCACGACGTAGAAACTCCTCCTTAGGTGGCCGCTTCCCTCCATGCTGGGCCTTCATCTCCCGATATATCTCCAGTAGCTCCGTCAGGCCTTCCTCCCCCTCCCCTATAAAGAAAAGGTCTATGAAGTCGGCCATAGGCTCGGGGTTAACACAGCAGGTGCCTCCAGCCATGATCAGGGGATAGGAGTCGTCTCGCTCCGACGCCAGGACAGGGATCTGAGCCAGGTCCAGCACGCCAAGGAGATTGGTGTAGGTCTGCTCATGTCCCAGGGAGAAGCCCACAATGTCGAACTCCCCTAGGGGATGCCTGGTCTCCAGGCTGAAGAGGGGGATTCCCGCCTTTCTCAGCTCTTCGTCCATGTCCACCCAGGGGGTGTAGGCCCGCTCACACAGATATCTAGGGTCTTTGTTGACCAGATCGTATAAGATGAGGACGCCCAGATTGGACATGCCTATCTCATAGAGGTCGGGAAAGCACAGGGCTAGCCTCACCTCCACCGAGTCCCAGTCCTTAACGATGGTGTTCCACTCGCCACCGGTGTAGCGTGCAGGCTTGATAACCCTTTTCAGGATGGGCTCTATATCCACAACCATATCTGCGCCGTCTCTTTCCAGCTTAAGATTAGCATCCTTTATAGACAAAGGACTTACCATTATACCCACCAAATCTAACAGGTGCAACTTACACAGATCAAATTAAGCTATCTCCCTTGACCCCACTACGACCATCAAGTATAATTTATATTTGTGAGTGAATGAATATGAGCGACTATGCTATTGTAAAAACGGGCGGTAAACAGTATCGCATCAGCCCCGGGGATACCATAGATGTGGAGAAGCTGCCCGTGGATGAAGGCAGCAGGGTGGAGTTAGGGGAGGTTTTTTTAACATCCCTGGGTGATAAGGTTACAGTCGGGCGGCCCATGGTCGAGGGGGCCAAGGTCGTAGCCACCGTAACGGCCAACGGAAAGGGCAAGAAGTTAATCATCTTCAAGTATAAACGCAAGGTGCGCTATCGCCGGAGGACGGGGCACCGCCAGCCTTATACCCGACTGACCATTGAGGAGATAATAACGCCTGATGGGACGGCAAAAGTCGAGGTCAAGCCCAAAAAGGCAGCCAAGCCCAGCAGAGCCGAGGCTCCCAAAGCAGAAAAGGCGATAGTTAGCCCAGCAATTAAGGCAGAAGGGGTTGAAGAAGTCCAGCCGAAAAAGGCCGCCAAACCCCGGAAGGCCAAGGCTCCCAAAGTGGAAGAGGCAATAGTCACGCCAGTAGGCGGGGTGGAGGAGATAGCGGAAGTCAAGCCTGCCGAGGTAGAAAAACCTATGGCGAAACCTAAGAAAGCGCCCAAGGCCAAACCGGCCTCGAAGAGGGTTATGCGAAGGCCCCAAGCACGAAAAACACGAAAGGCCCAGCCAACCAAACGTCAACCAAAGAAAAAGAAGGAACAAGGTGATTAACCATGGCTCATAAGAAAGGTGGAGGCAGCAGTCGCAACGGTAGAGACAGCCAGTCAAAGCGCTTGGGAGTAAAAAGATACGATGGCGAGTTGGTGCTAGCAGGTACCATCATTGTCCGCCAGCGAGGCACCCGTATCCATAAGGGTAACAACGTGGGAATAGGAAGAGACCACACCCTGTTTGCCCTCGTCGATGGCCTTGTCAAGTTCGAGCACCTCTCTAAAGATAAAAAGAAGGTCAGTGTCTACTCCCC
>JAZGDP010000112.1:0-4001 GCA_036477885.1 Dehalococcoidia bacterium | reverse complement strand
CAATCGTCTCTTGACCATGGACCTGCATGCAGGTCAGATTCAGGGCTTCTTCAACATCCCGGTGGATGAGCTAACCGCCCTCTACCTTCTCAGCCGCTACTTCACCGAGAAGAAAATTTCCAACTTGGTGGTGGTGGCCACCGATGTGGGCGATGCCAAGCGAGCTCGCAACTTTGCCACCCGACTGAATACTCCTATAGCCATAATAGAGAAACGCCGCCTGGGCAACAACGAGCAGCCAGAGGCCCTTAACGTCATAGGCGATGTAAAGGGCATGAACGCTCTCCTGGTGGACGACGAGATAGATACGGCAGGGACTATGATAGGAAGTGTGGAGATCCTGCAAAGGCATGGGGTGAAGAAGATTTACGCCTGCTGTACCCATCCTGTCCTCTCCGGCCCCGCAGTGGAACGCCTCACCTCCAGCCCCATAAAAGAGGTGGTGGTAACCGATACTATCCCTGTCCCTGAATGGAAACGCAATAACCTTATAGAGGTGATCACCGTGGCTCCCCTCTTCGGCGAGGCGATACGTCGTATCCATGAGGGAGAATCGGTGGGGGCCATGTTCGAGTAGAGGATTAGCTGGCTATGGCCTTTAAATGGCTTCAAAAACTGGCGGGGGACACCAACGAAAAGGAGCTTAAAGCCCTCCAGCCGCTGGTACGGGAGATTAACGAGCTTGAGTCTCGCTTTGAACCCCTCAGCGATGAGGAGCTCCGAGCCCAGACAGATCGCTTCAAGGAGCGTTTGGAGGCGGGGGAGGCCCTGGATGATATACTGCCCGAGGCCTTCGCCGTGGTGCGGGAGGCGGCCAAGCGAACCCTGGGTCAGCGCCACTTCGATGTCCAGCTCATGGGGGGCATAGTCCTCCACGACGGCAAGATAGCCGAGATGAAGACCGGCGAGGGTAAGACCTTGGTGGCAACCCTGCCCGTTTATCTCAATGCCCTCCTGGGTCTAGGGGTTCACGTGGTAACGGTGAACGACTACCTGGCCAAGCGAGATACCCAGTGGATGGGCCCCATATATCATCTTCTGGGCGTCTCGGTGGGCTGTCTCCAGCACGAGACGGCCTACCTCTTTGACCCCGATGTGGAAGAGGAGAACCCCAGCCTTGAGAACCTGCGTCCCGCATCTCGCCGTGAAGCCTATCAAGCCGACGTTACCTATGGCACCAATAACGAATTCGGCTTCGATTATCTGCGGGACAACATGGTCACCGACCTCTCTCAGACGGTGCAGCGGGAGCTTTTTTATACAATAGTGGACGAGGTGGACAATATCCTAATAGATGAGGCCAGGACCCCCTTGATCATCAGCGGCGCCGCCGAGGAGTCCACCCAAATTTATCGCACCTTTGCTAATCTGGCCCCTCGTTTGAAAGAGGAGGTGGACTACACCCTGGATGAAAAACTACAGGCCATAAGCCTCACCGAATCGGGCATCGGCAAGGTGGAGAAGACCCTGAACATAGGGAACCTTTACGATCCTGCCAACTATGCCCTCACCCATTATCTGGAGAATGCCATAAAGACTCAGGTTTACTATCAGAGAGACAGGGAATATGTGGTGAAGGACGGTCAGGCCATCATAGTGGATGAGTTCACCGGGCGCCTAATGCTGGGGCGCAGATACTCCGATGGCCTCCATCAGGCTATCGAGGCTAAGGAAGGGCTCAACATCCGGCGGGAGAGCATCACCCTGGCCACCATCACCCTGCAAAACTACTTTCGCATGTATGAAAAGCTGGCGGGAATGACGGGCACCGCCGCTACCGAAGCCGAGGAGTTCCACAAGATATATAGGCTGGAGGTGGTGGTCATCCCTACCAACGTGCCCTTGATACGAACCGAGCATCCCGATTACATCTATAAGACTGAGGAAGCTAAGTATATAGCGGCGGCCAAGGATATCAAGGAGCTGCATGAGAAGGGACGCCCGGTGTTGGTGGGTACGGTCTCCATCGAGAATTCGGAGCGTTTGAGCGGTATGCTCACCAAAATGGGGGTGTCCCATCAGGTGCTCAATGCTAAGCACCATGAGCGAGAGGCGGCAATAGTGGCCCAGGCGGGTAGTTTAGGAGGGGTAACGGTGGCCACCAACATGGCCGGCAGGGGTACAGACATCATTCTGGGGGGAAAGCCGGAGGGCCGAGACTCAGCGGATTGGGAGGCTGAGCATAATAAGGTGGTGGAGTTGGGGGGGCTCCATATCATGGGCACCGAGCGCCATGAGGCCCGACGTATAGATAATCAGTTGCGGGGCCGCTCCGGCCGTCAAGGGGACCCTGGTAGCTCCAGGTTTTACTCATCGTTAGAGGATGAGCTCATGCGCCGCTTTGGTGGCGAGAGGATCAAGAGCGTAATGAATTGGGCCGGCATAGAGGACGATGTGCCTATCCAGCACTCTCTGGTCAATAAGGCGGTGGAGAGCGCCCAGGTCAAGGTGGAGGGCTACAACTTCGATATCCGTAAACATCTGGTGGAATACGATGACGTGGTCAACGCCCAGAGGGATATGATTTATTCCCAGCGCAGAAAGATCCTGGAGGGGGCCGATCTCAAAGCCAATGTCCAGTCCATGATCGAGCAGGAGATCGACCTCGTGGTGAATACCCATCTTCAGGATGAGCACGGCGATGATTGGGACTTGCAGGGGCTCCTCTCCGCTCTTCATGCCATCTTGCCCCTTTCCGAAGATGTAAATGAGGAGAAGCTGGCCCAGATGAGCCGCAGCGAGATCCTGGCCATGCTCCTGGAGCGAGCCGAGGCATTGCATAGGGAGCGGGAGGAGACCTTGGGCGAGGGGAACATGAGGACTCTAGAGCGCCTGATTATGCTGCGTGCCATAGATACCCTCTGGGTGCAGCATCTCACCGCCATGGAGAACATGCGACAGGGAATAGGGCTTCAGGCCTATGGACATCGGGACCCTCTGGTGATGTATAAAAAAGAGGGCCACGCCATGTTCCAGGAGCTAATGACTCGAATTCAGGGCGCCATTGTCCGGACCCTCTTCCACGCCAAGATAGAGAGACATCCCTCCCCCCGCCCGGCCCCCGCCATGGCGACCAGCCGAGCCGGCGCTGGCGCAGCGGTGGCCCCCGGAGGAAGCCCCACCCAACCCTCCGGCTCCAGGGATGCGGTGGAGGTCTCCAAGAAGGTGGGCCGCAACGACCCATGCCCCTGCGGCTCAGGCAAGAAGTACAAAAAATGCCACGGGGCATAGCTAGAATCCGATGGGCAATCACATATTCCTTGCTAGTCAGGCTAATTTCGAGAAATGTCTTAGATATGGCGTTTATGGTGGTATTTCTCATTCCTTCGAAAGGACAAATTCAGAAATAATTGCTGGCTTTGAGGCGATAAAGCCGGGAGATTTTGTCTTCTTTTATGTTAAAAATGTCGGTCTATATGGCTTATGGAAGATAATAAGCAGGCCATTTTTTGATGACGTTGATATCTGGGGGGCCAAAAACCAGCTCTACCCTTATAGGGTGTGCTTCCAACCTACGATTAGGAATTTTCCAAAGCCAATTGCTTTAAGCGATATTTTGGACCTACGAGATAAGGGGAAAATATGGGCGTTTGACCTAGGAACCTTCGCCAAAAAAAGCCATCAGCCCATAACCTCGGAGGAGGGAAAAGAATTAATACGACTTTTGCTTAGAAACAATCCTATTTTTTATGAGGTTACTGAGATTTCGGAGCCATATTCAGAAGCACATGTTCCACTTCCCCTAATGTTTGAAACAGATGATAAGGGGCAAATAAAAATAGAAGGTTATCTAAATGCTTGGTTTATGCGTTCTTTCGCCCAGGACGAGTTAAAGGATGTCATCGGTGAATATCATGATTTCCTCAACTACGTTCCCACCTCCTTTAACACTGTAATGGACATATTTCTCACGCATATAACCACGGTTGATTCCGTTGATATTCTTCATAAGTTCACATGTATCGAACTAAAAACGGGAGTATGTACTGAAAATGATCTGA
>JAZGDP010000111.1:0-4736 GCA_036477885.1 Dehalococcoidia bacterium | reverse complement strand
TATGTAATCGAAGTGAACCCCCGGGTGAGCCGTAGCTCTGCTCTCGCCAGCAAGGCCACCGGCTATCCCATCGCTCGGGTGGCTGCCAAGATAGCCGTAGGACGGCGACTGGACGATATCCCCAACGCCGTAACTAAAAAGACCGTGGCCGCCTTCGAGCCTGCCCTGGACTACTGTGTGGTGAAGATACCCCGGTGGCCCTTCGATAAGTTTCCGTCGGGGGAGCGCACCATAGGGACTCAGATGAAGGCCACCGGCGAGGTGATGGCCATCGACCGCTCCTTCGGTGCCGCCCTTCAAAAGGCGGTGCGCTCCCTGGAGATGAGCAACAGGTCCCTTCTCTGGGAGGATAGGAGCTGGGGCTCTCAGGAGGACCTCTTTACTAATGGAACCGCCCTGCAGCCCAGTGATTTTCGCCTATGGGCTATCATGGCTGCCCTGAGGAGAGGCGCTGCCCCTGAAGCCCTCTCCGGGGTCACAGGAATAGATCCCTGGTTTGTGCAGGAGCTTCAGAACATAGTCAGCATGGAGAGGCGCCTCCTTTCGGAGAATCTGACTCCCGAGCTTATGCGAGAGGCCAAGAGACGGGGCTTCTCCGACGAAGCCATAGGCACCCTGGCGGATCGTCTAACCGAGCAGGTGAGGGAGATGCGTCGCGGGTGGAACATCCGCCCGGTGTATAAGATGGTGGACACCTGTGCCGCCGAGTTCGCCGCCGAGACCCCTTATTTCTACAGCACCTATGAGATGGAGAACGAGGCTGAACCCCTAGAGGGCTCTTGTGCCCTGGTCGTCGGTAGTGGGCCCATCCGCATAGGGCAGGGGATAGAGTTCGACTATTGCAGCGTTCACGCCGCCTGGGCCCTTCAGCGAAAAGGGGTAAAGAGCATCATGGTCAACTCCAACCCCGAAACCGTCTCCACCGATTTCGATACCAGCGATCGCCTCTACTTTGAGCCGTTGGATCAGGAAAGTGTGCAGGACATACTGGAGAACGAGGGCCTGAATGCCTCCGATGACAGCCTGGCTTCGCCTCCTGCTATGGTGCAGTTCGGGGGACAGACCGCGATAAACCTGGCGGGGCCCCTGCATCGCAGCGGGATGCCCATCTTGGGCTCCACCGCCGAGACCATCGACCTCGCCGAGGATCGTCATCGCTTCGAGGATTTTTTGAATCGTCTGGGCATTCCTCAACCTCCGGGGGCGGGGGTGAGGTCGGTGGAGGAGGCCCTTAACGTCGGCCAACTGATAGGCTACCCCCTCCTGGTGCGCCCTAGCTATGTGCTGGGTGGCAGGGCTATGGAGATAGTCCACAACCCCACGGAGATGGTTCGTTATATGACTATGGCCCTGGAAGTGGGGGGAGGTAAGCCCATCCTCACCGATAAGTATCTCCAAGGCAAGGAGGTGGAGGTGGACGCCATATGCGATGACGAGAGGGTTCTTATCCCCGGCATCATGGAGCATATCGAGCGGGCAGGGGTACACAGCGGCGACTCCATGGCGGTGTATCCCGGCCTGACCCTCAGCGAGGAGGAGCAGGCTACTATCGTGGACTATACTATTCGTATAGGCTTGGCCCTGAAGGTTAAGGGCCTCATGAATGTTCAGTACGTAATTATGCCCGGCTCGCCGAACAACAACAATAGGGCTCAGACAACGAATGCTAAGGGTCAACATCCCTCGTCAGTATATGTACTGGAGGTAAATCCTCGTGCCAGCAGGACGGTTCCCTTCTTATCCAAGGTTACCGGCGTGCCTATGGTGCAGGTGGCTACCAATGTGATGTTGGGTGCTAGCTTGATGGAACAGGGTTACGAGGGGGGCCTATGGAAAAAACAGGAGCTGGTAGCCATAAAGGCTCCCGTCTTCTCCATGTCCAAGCTGTCGGGCGTGGATACCTATCTGGGCCCCGAGATGAAATCCACCGGTGAGGTGATGGGCATCGACTACACCTTCAAGGCGGCTCTAGCTAAGGCCCTTTCGGCCGGAGGAATGATGCTGGCTCCAGAGGGGTCGATCCTCTTTAGCATCGCCGACAGGGACAAACTGGAGGCATTGCCTATCATCAAAGATATCGCCAGTCTGCGCTACAATTTGTATGCTACTGATGGGACAGCGCTGATGATTCAGGCCCTGGGTCTGCCGGTGACCACCATCAAAAAATCTACTCAGGGACATCCCAATGTGGTGGATATGATATTGGAAGGGAAAGTGGACGTTGTAGTCAACACCTTGACGGGCGGCCGAGAGCCCCTACGGGATGGGTTCGACATTCGTCGCGCCGCCACCGAGAAACGCATCCCCTGTTTTACCTCCCTGGATACGGTTCGGGCGGTGGTGGAGTCCCTCATAAGCGGGCCCCAGACCTATAACGTAAAGCCTCTTACAGAATACCTAAAGGGCAATGGATAAGGGAATTCTTCACAACTTAAAGGCTCCAATTCTATCCATAGAGGTAATCATGCCCACGGTGTGCCTTATGTGGATAGACGCCCCAGAGATCGCCGATAGGGCTGTTCCGGGTCAATTCATGATGGCAAGCTGCTCTATCGGTAACGACCCCTTATGGAGACGACCCATCAGCATTCACCGCCTAGGCCGAAACCTCAACGGCAAAATGGCAGCGACTGATAATATTCCTCCTAGTGGGGTGGCTATACTGTTTTACATTAGTAAAACTAGCCTCTCCAGTCAGTGGCTCTCCTCTCGCAAGGTAGGAGAGAAGATAGACCTTTTCGGCCCTCTAGGCAATGGCTACACCATAGAGCCCCAATCCCGCAACCTGCTCTTGATTGGCGGAGGGACTGGTATCGCTCCCCTCATCGCCCTGGCCGATGAAGCCATCCCCCAAGGGTGTTCCATAACTATTCTTTCGGCAGGCAAGACGGCATTGGGTATATATCCCCACTCCCTGGTGCCTCCGGAAGTGGAATATATACCCGTAACTGAGGACGGCTCCCTGGGAGTGAAGGGGCTGGTAACAGACCACATAAAGGATTATGTGGGGAAGATAGACCAGATGTTTATTTGTGGATCTACTTCAATGAGTAAGGCCATCGCGAATTTATGTGCTCAAGAGGATATCAAAACACCATGTCAGATCCTCATGGAGGTAAAGATGGCCTGTGGCATAGGTATTTGCTATGGCTGCGCCGTTGAAACTAAAGAGGGAATGCAGTTGGTGTGTGTGAAGGGGCCCAGATTTGATCTAAACCAGATCTCCTGGGGCCAATTCTAGGGGAGCACCCATTAAATTACCCGCTCCCCCCCCCCCTCAATTGTAGCCTGCAGTAATGGAGCAGGGACGGGCGGGTATTATAGGATGATATCCCATTTGTCCAACGGCATAATTTGTATTATCATTATACCATTGTACTAACTGGTGAAATGGCCCTGGGCGTATCAGTCTGAAAGAATCCTTCCTCGGTGGTTAAGAATTAGGGAAAAAGGGGTGATGCCCCGTGTTGGTGAACCGTAGAATCAGCATCAAATCCAAGGGCAACTGTGATATCATAGATATAACTACATCGGTGGCGGAGGAGGTCTCCGGCTCTGGCTTAAGATCTGGAACGGTGGCTGTGTTCGTGTCGGGCTCTACGGCGGGGGTCACCACCATAGAGTACGAGCCGGGACTCATCGACGACATGCAGAATATGTGGCGTCGGCTCGTTCCGGAGGAGTATCCCTATAAACATAACGAGAGTTGGGGCGAGGATAATGGGTATTCCCATATAAGGGCCTCTATGTTAGGGGCTTCCTTGGTGGTGCCATTCGTCGATAAGGCCCTGAGCTTGGGGACGTGGCAGCAGATTATTGTAGTAGACTTCGATACACGCCCTCGCTCCCGGGAGGTAGTGCTACAGATTATGGGGGAATGAGATTAACTCACTTGAAAAAGAACCTCCAAGGCTCAAGAAAGCTGCTAGTAGGATGTTTAAGAAAGCTGGATACATCCTTCCATTGGCGGCCTTGGTCATCTTGGCGAGCTGTGTCCCTAGAACGCCTACAGTATCGCCTTCGCCCACCGATACCCCTTCACCCCTGGCTGCCCCTTTGCCCACAGCCACTGCGACCTCGCTACTCGAAGGAGCACCTTTGCCAACGCCCAGTGAGCCTCTGTCAGAGGTGAATCGCATAGCCTATGTAGGCTTGGACGGGGAGATATACATCATACGCCCCGATGGCAGTGACGTCAGGAGACTTACTGAGTCCCTGAGCAACCTGGGGGCTTTCAATGGCTCGCTCAATACTTCAGGTGATGTGCTATATAATTGGCCTACCTGGTCCCCCGACGGCACTAAGATAGCTTTCAGCGCCTTTTCCATAGGCCCCGACGGTGCCGCGGCACTATATACTATTGATGTCGAGGCAGGCACGATCACAAAACTTTATGACAACCCTCCCGAAGCCGCTGGAAGGCTTGTGGCAGCCAACGCACCCCACTATATATACTGGTCCCCCGATAGCCAGAATATAGCCTTCCTCGCCCCAACAGTAGATACCCTTGCCTTATTGGTGGTAAAAGGGGACGGCTCTGAGGAGGCTCGCTTCATCTTCATCGGGGCACCCTCCTATCTGGCGTGGGCCCCCGATGGCCAATCCTTGCTTTCCCATCTCGGTAGCAATCTCTTCTTAGTTGAGGTAGGTGAAGAGCCCAGTACAGCCCAATTGCCTCCCTCCTCCATAGCCTTTCGGGTTCCAGCCTGGTCACCCGATAGCCAAAGGATTGCCTT
>JAZGDP010000110.1:0-13105 GCA_036477885.1 Dehalococcoidia bacterium | reverse complement strand
CGGTTTTCTGGAGGTTGCTGCGCCTTGCTCACGGAGTGGGCCGAACTGCCTGTGCTGAACGAACTGATCGACAACAGCACGGGAGTTCATAAGATCTATCTGAGTAGCGTCCACCGTCTCTCTGGTGCGATAGATGGCGATGATTATGGCCAGGCCCAAGGCCACCTCGGCGGCAGCCACCGTGATGACAAATATGGCGAATATTTGGCCCGTTAAGAGGGTGGGTACTACATACCGGGAGAAGGCCACGAAGGCTATATTCACTGCATTGAAGATGATCTCAACTCCCATGAGCATAGTCACGATGTTGCGCTTGGCCAGGACACCGAACAGCCCTATAGAGAACAGGACGGCGGAGAGGATTATGAAATGTTCCAACTGAATCATAGCTAAGCCCGGGCCTCCTTGGCTATGACTATGGCACCCAGGATAGCCGCTAGCAGCAGCAGTGCGGCCACCTCAAAGGGCAACAAAAACTGGTTAAAGAGGGAATCTGCCAACTTGGATGTGGTAATCTCCGGTGGCTTAAATGCCTGATCCATTAGATTTAGTACCCTCGTCTCTTTTAAGGCCCTCAGGATAGGCTCTGGATTGTCGCTATAGGCCTCCCTCAGACTCCTACCGGTATCGCCAACAAAGGCGGTCTTGAGCACTGCCTCGAAGTCCTTCCCCAGCAAGGCCTGCATCCTGCCCGCCGAAGGTTCATCCAAGAGTTTATCCAAGTTTTTATCCAGATCCTCTTCGTCGAAGAGGGCTAAGGGCTTCTCTTCTCCATCGACCACCTGTTCAGTAGAGGTGGGATAGCCCAGGAAAACCTCCTCAAGGGTCCTATCCCCCACGTTGCCGAAGATGAGCCTAATGGAATCGGCACCGTAGATAGAGTCCACATCGACTTCTGAGCTTTCGGCCACCAGATCGTTATAGCTCTTCTGGGCATCGTCTCCCAGGATGACGTCCGAGATACGTCCCATCTCTCCCCTCTCTGCCAGGGTCGAAAGGACGGGTTTGGGGTTCTCGTTGAAGCCCTCGCTAAGGCTGCGATCTGTATCACCCCCGAAAACGGCTAAAAGCACATCTTGATATCCATCGCCCAGCAGGGCTTGTACCCTGGCTGAGGCCGCAGGCTCCAGGAGCTCTTGAAGGTTTCTCTCGGCGTCATCGCCAAAGAGGGCCCTGGCTTTCCCCTCCTCCTCAGCGATTGTCCAGTTAGTAGTGAGGGTGGCCACAATAATGGCTGTCAGTATAAGGCCAGCGAAAACAACGGTGGGCCACTGGAATTGATTAGATGGGTTGCCCCGCTGGATCTCCTTGGTCATGAGGATGGCGAAGATAAGGAGAATGGAGATGGCGCCGGCATATATAAGGATCTGAGCGGCAGCCAGGAAGTCGGCTTGCAGGAGAATAAAGAATCCCGCTACAGTTAAAAAAGATAGGACCAGAAATAGGGCGGCACGGAAGATATTTTCTAGAAGGACTACTGCCAGGGCGGAGGCCACCCCCACCACTGCCAGAATCCAAAAGGCGATGGCTACACCTGTCTCCATCTAGCTCTCCGTCTCAGGGGCTTGAGGAGAGGGTTTGCCATCGTCTACCCACCTTCCTTCCCATGGCCTGCCGGCCTCATCGACCGACACAGAACGTTCCTCTGTATATTCGATATCGTGCAAATGGGGTCTAAAGTAAGCGCTGGGCTGTTTTTCGGCCGCTTTAAGCTCCTCCGCATCCACTACCAGGCCTTCTCGGGTATAAGCGGCCCTCTCGAACTTGGTACCCATGAAGAGGGCATCATAGGGACAGGCCTCCACGCAGAGTCCACAAAACATGCACCTGCCGGTATCTATATCGAACACATCCACATGGTAGTCGAAGCCCTCGGCAGGGTTGCCCTCGGGGTGGGTGACCATTCTGATGGTGCCCAAGGGGCAATACTTGGCGCAAGAGGCACACCCCGTGCACCGCTCCACATACCACACGAACTCGTAGCCCCGGTAACGCTTTATGGCAGGGAGACGCTCATCGGGGTACTGCACCGTGAAGGGTTTCTTAAAGAGATGGCTGAAGGTAACCATCATGCCTTTGGCTATTCCTATTCCGTACATTATTCACTCCCTCCAGAGGCTGGATGAACAATGGGCTCTATCTTCCTCACCCCCCGAGAAGGCACCACCTGCCTGGTGCGGCCGGGGAATCTATGGAGGTGGCTCATACCCACTATCAAAAGGGCAGCTATAGCGAAGTTCACCCCAATCAGCCAGTAAGGCAGGCCCTCGTCCCACACCACCACCTCCACCGCGGTTACCGCAGCGTTGATGATCGATAGCGGTAACAGGAACTTCCAGGCCAGCCCCATGACCTGGTCTATTCTCAGTCTCGGCAGCGTAGCTCTGATCCAGATAAAGATTCCGACTATAAAGAACATCTTGACCAGCAACCATAGATAGGGCGCCAGCCCTGGCCCCTCCCATCCGCTTAAGTAGAGGGTGGCTATGACGCCGGAGAAGGCCAGCATCCCACCGAACTCAGCCAATTGAATAAGGGCCCACTTCATGCCACTATATTCCACATGAAAGCCAGCTACAATCTCCGACTCCGCCTCCATCAGGTCGAAGGGGCTTCGATTTAGCTCCGCAGACACCGTTATAAAGAATATGATAAACCCCAATGGTTGAAACAGGATGAAAGGCATGGTCTCCTGGGCAATCACTATATCGATGAGGGACATAGAGCCCGCCATCAGTACCACCCCCAGAAGGGCTATAATCATGGGCACTTCGTAGCTTACCAGTTGGGCCACCGCACGCATAGCACCAAAGAGGGCATACTTGTTGTTGGAGGCCCAACCAGCCATGAATATGCCTATGGTATCGGTGACGGTGATGGCTATGATGAACAGGATCCCCACATTTAAATCGGTTAGGAAGGTATCCTCCCCAAAGGGTAGCACAGCGAAGATGAGGAACACGGGAACCGCCATGGCCACGGGGGCCAGATTGAATACCCACTTGTCGGCGTTCTCGGGGATTATGGCCTCTTTGGTCATGATTTTAATGGCATCGGCTAGAGGCTGAAGGAGGCCGAAGGGGCCCACCCTGTTGGGTCCTAGTCGGTTCTGCATCCGCCCCAATAGCCGGCGCTCTAGGAGGATCAAAAGGGGCACCAGAAGAGTGGGAAGGTTGACCAATATCAACACGCCCAGAAAGCCTATAATGAGATATATACCCCACTCGGGAACAGTGGGCCGAAGCCAATCGCTAATCGTCTCACCCAGCTTGGGAAAGAGATTGTGCCACCAGTCCATTAGCGGTCTACCTCCCCTATGTTCACGTCTAAACTGCCAAAGACCACAATCATATCCGCTATTTTCCAGCCGATTAAAATATCCCTCAGTATGGTGAGGTTGATTAGGGAAGGGGAACGGATCTTGCACCTATAAGGGGAGATGCCACCGGAGCTAATTAGATAAAAGCCCAGCTCCCCCTTAGGGCTCTCCACATGGCCGTATGCCTCTTTGCCTTCGGGAGGTCGTAGCAAAGCCGGAATACCTTCGGCTATGTGGGTTCCTGGGCATATCTGCTCGATACACTGTTCCAAAATGCGAACGCTCTGCCGCATCTCCTCCAGCCGCACCAGAAAGCGGTCATAGGTATCCCCCGTTTCGCCCACCGGTATATCGAATTCAAGGCGATCGTAGACTTCATAGGGGTCGGCTTTTCGCAGGTCCCAGGCCACCCCACTGGCCCTGAGGTTCGGCCCACTGATAGAGCTGTTGATAGCCTTCTCCGCCGTAAGTACGCCTACTCCCTTGGTACGGGCGATGAGGATCTCGTTCTCCCTGAGCAATGTTTCATATTGGTCTATATAGCCCGGCATCTCCTTAACAAACTTTTTCAAAGCGGGCATAAATTCAGGGGGTAAGTCATGGCTCAGTCCACCTATGCGCATGTAACTATAGGTTATCCTTGCCCCACACACCATCTCGAAGAGGTCCAGTATCTTCTCCCTCTCCCTCATCATATACATCCACGGAGTTGCCAAGGCCCCCAGATCGTTGAGGAAGGAGCCCAGGCCCATGCAGTGGCTGGCTATACGCATCAGCTCCGCCATCATCACCCTTATATACTTAGCCCTCTCAGGTATCTCTATTTCCGCCAGCTTCTCCGCCGCCAGTACATAGGCTTCGTTATTAGTCATGGCCGCTAGATAGTCCAGCCTATCGGTCAATGTGATGACCTGGGTGTAGGTGCGCTCCTCGGCAAGCTTCTCCGAGGCTCGATGCAGATAGCCTACGATGGGCTCCAGCTCCACGATAACCTCGCCATCGAAGGTGACCCTCATGCGGAATACCCCGTGAGTGCTGGGGTGCTGAGGCCCTATATTTACCGTGACGGGTTCGCTTTTTAACGACATAATCCTATCTCTCGATGTAGTCCTTACGCAGAGGGTGGCCGGGAAATCCCTCCCATAAAAGCAGCCTTTTTAGATTGGGATGGCCCTCGAAGCTTACACCCATAAGGTCATACACTTCTCGCTCTTGAAGGTCGGCACCTTGCCAGACGCTGATCACCGACGGCAATGAGGGGTTCTCCCTCTCATAACACCGAACCTTGAGCACTGTCCCGTGATTATGTTTGATAGAGACTAACTGGTATATAAGCTCGAAATAGTCTATGTAGTCAACCGCGGTGATGTCCACCAAATAATCGAATTCCAGCCCCGGTTCACTATACAAAAATTTGGCAACATCTAGGATAATATCGCTTTTCAATAATACGTCCCGTTCTCGCACCTCCAGCACCGCTCCCGGCAGCCGTTCCTCTATTCTGGGAGCTACCTCTTCACCCTTTAGTGCTATGGTCATCTGTTACTAGCCCTTCTTCACAAAGCTCTGCTTTTTGATCTTTTCCTGAAGCTGCATCAGTCTATACATGAGGGCTTCGGGGCGAGGAGGGCATCCAGGCACGTAAACATCCACCGGTACAATGCGGTTGACTCCCGGCACTACACTATAGGACCCGTAGTAAGGCCCTCCACTGGTGGCGCACACCCCCATGGAGAGCACCCACTTGGGCTCGGCCATCTGTTCATAGATGCGCCTTATAGGTGGTGCCATTTTCCAGGTTACTGTGCCGGCTACGATCATCAGGTCGGCCTGTCTGGGAGAGGCTCGAAAGGCTTCCATGCCAAAGCGAGCTATATCGAATCGAGACATGGCCAGGCCTATCATCTCGAAGGCACAGCAGGCGAGGCCGAAGGTTACAGGCCAGACAGCGTTCTTTCTGCCCCAGTTAAGGATGGCATCTATAGAGGTAACGATAACGCTCTTCTGCAAATCGTCGGGTATCTCTACCAACGAATCGGGAAAAGGCTCCGTAGCTGTGGCCTTAAGGTTCTGAATGGTCTCCCCCTCTTTTCGGTCCATCTCTCTTATGAGCTCGGGATCCGGGGAGAACACCTCGAGGTCTCTGACTTCATCTTCCATCTCTATCCCCATTCCAGCGCTTTCTTTCTCCAAGCATAAATGAGGCCTACCATTAAGATGAGAATGAAAACTCCCATCGCCACCAGGCCGAAGAACTTCAACTTATCCAGGTGTACCGCCCAAGGCAGGAGGAACATCACCTGCACATCGAATATCACGAAGAGCAGGGCGTAAAAATAGTAGCGGAAATTGTATCTTACCCATGACCCTCCCTCGGACTCCATGCCACATTCATAGGTTTGATTCTTGATGGGGGTGGGGTTGCTGGGCTTGATGCCCACAAAGGTGAGGGACCAGGGAATAATAAGCATGCTGGCGGGAATAATAATAGCCAGTATTAGAAATATTCCTATATAGCCATAATCAGCTAACAAGTTAGTCTTCCCCTATTACCACAAGCTGGTTAAAATATAAAACAAACCATCTTAAAAAGCAAGTGAAATCCTACACAATCTTAATCCTTCATCATGGTAAAATCAACTCTACCCGCCGTCCAAAGAAGGAGAGGGTTTTTTAAAGCTTGACTTAGAAAGTCGAAAATGCCACACTATTACCACTTGCTACCAGAAGGCTAATGCTTATAGATCTTCATACCCATACCGCTCCCCTATCCTACGATGGCTCCCTCAGCCCAGAGGAGCTGATAAAGGGAGCCAAAGAAAAGGGTTTAGACGGTATATGTATAACGGAACACGATTGGTTCTGGGAGCCGGGAGCCCTTATCCGATTGGCTAAACAGCACCACTTTCTCATAATCCCCGGAGTTGAGCTGAATACCGAGGATGGACATCTTCTCATCTTCGGGTTGGATAGATACGTCTTCGGCATGCATAGAGCCTCCTTTGCCAAAAAATTGGTGGAGGAGGCGGGAGGAGCTATAGTATTGGCCCATCCCTACCGCCGCAGGTTCAGGGAGGACGGCGATTCGCCCGAGAAGGCCTATCGCTCGGCTATAGAGCGAGTCGGGGGGGAGGATATTTTCCAGATAGCCGACGCTATAGAGGTTCTCAACGGTCGCGGCTCTCCCCTGCAAAACGCCTTTTCATTAGAGGTGAGTCAAAAGCTAGGCATGAGAGGTGTAGGCGGTAGCGATACCCATATCTCCAAAGATATCGGCCGGTGTGCTACTCTCTTCGAGAGAGAGATAAAGGGCGTTGGGGATTTAATACAGGAGCTTAAGGCAGGCAAGTTTCGGGCGGTGAAGCTGAATAAGAGGGGCTGAGCCTCAAAGAGGTTTTCGCAGAGGTTGTATGCAGGACGAAACAGTCTTAGAGATAAAAGGCCTTCATGCTCACTTCCTCACTAAGCAAGGGCCCGTCAAGGCGGTCAACGGGGTTAATCTGGAGCTTAAACGCCAGAGCATCCTGGGCATCATGGGGGAGAGCGGGTCTGGTAAGACCACCCTCGCCCTCTCCATCCTGGACCTTCTACCATACCCGGGTACAGTCGTTCAGGGGGAGATATACTACAGAGGTCAGGACCTCCTCCGCATAAGTATGGAGGAGCTCCGTCAGGTCCGTGGCAATCAAATAGCCATGATATTCCAGGATCCCACCACCTCCCTAAATCCCGTTATACCCATTGGCACTCAGGTTCAGGAGGTGGCCATCAGCCATGGCCTAATATCCAGCTCCGATGCTAAAAGCTGGGCCATAGAGGCCCTAGGGCGAGCGGAGCTGCCTGATCCGGAGAAGATCATATCCCAATATCCCTTTGAGCTTAGTGGCGGCATGAACCAGAGGGTAATGCTGGCCATGGCCATGGCCATGGAACCGGAGGTCATCATCGCCGATGAGCCAACCAGCGCCGTGGATGTAACCCTCCAGGCTCACATGTTGGAGCAGTTAAAAGAGCTGAGGGATGAGCACCATTCGTCAATACTTCTGATAAGCCACGACCTGGGGATCATAGCCCAGATGGCGGACATGGTAGCGGTGATGTACGCCGGCTCCATAGTGGAGTATACCGACACCGTAACCCTCTTCCAGCGCCCCACCCACCCCTACACCTGGGCCCTGCTACAATCCATTCCACGCCTGGACACGCCAGATAAGCCCCTTAGGCCCTTAAAAGGCGTTCCGCCGGATCTGATAAACCTCCCCGATGAATGTGCCTATATTGCCCGCTGTCCCAAGGCCCTAAACCAATGTCGCATATCCTCTCGTCCGCCCCTGGAGGACGTAGAGCAGGGACATGAGGTAGCCTGCTACAACCCGGTCAGACATGACTAGGGCAAAGGCTGAACCTGGATGAGATGGGCCAAGAACACGTGGGAGGACTTTAGGCGGCGCCACTACATAGCTCCACCACCAGAATCTCCAGTGCCAGCTCCTCCTTCCACCTGCCCGTCTTAATGGATAGATCGGCCTCTAACAACCTCCTATAAACGCACTCCAATCGCTCAGCGGAGTATTGGGTCAACCGCCCCCCCAATTTTTCGAGGGCATACTCCGATTTTATCTCCAATTTGCCTCCGATCTCCCTCATAGAGAGCCCCCTTTCGCTGAGTTCCTTTGCTTGGATCAAGAGACGGAACTGGCTCCCGATAAGGGCTATGAGGTAGCCCGCCCCCATCCCGCCCACTAGAAGGCGATTAAGGACTCGAGTAGCGGCAGAGAGTCGCCTCTCCATCACCGCATCCACTAAGTCGAAGATCTTGGATTCTTTAGCTTCACTTACCAGCTGCCTCACGTCCTCCTCCTCTATTCTTCGACCTAGGGCATACTGGCTTAGCTTCTCCAGCTCCCCACTCACGGTCCAGAGGTTCCCACCAATCAGCTGGGACAACAGCCGCACCGCCTGAGGCGATATTTGGCCCCCTCTCCCTTCCACCCGGGTTCGAATCCACCGTTGGATCTCGGCGTCCCGCAACAGGGGAAATTCATACACCTGGGCTAGAGAGGTCAGCTGTTTGAGGAGGGGGTTGCTCTTTCTTATAGGTCCATCCACCAAGGCCAGTACAGCGGTAGGCGGCATCCTTTCCACATACTCCTTAAGGCCACTCCATTGCCCCACCTGCTCCGACGATGGGGCAGCCGACCCTCGGCGCTTCCGGCTGCTCTTTCCATTCCCCCGCGCCACACGCTGGAGGAGTCCCTCCACAATAACCAGGCGCTTTTCGCTCAGGAAGGGGACTGTATCACAGATAGCTGTAAGCTCATTCAGCGTGATTTGATGACCGTTGAGAACGGAGGTGTTGGGCTCCAGGGCCTCTGCAGGCCCCAATTCCCCCTTTATTCCGTTCAGGGCCTCTCGAATAGAAAAATCGTCCTCTCCGAAAATTATGTATAACATCTTTCTACAATCATTCTGAGCCTACTATATATAGGCGGCCTCTTCCCGAGCTGGTCCCACCGGCTCCCTTTGGAGCGCATTTGGAGGTCTGGCCATTAAAATTAGAAAAGCGGCCAGGGCGTACGCTCCCAAAAACAAAAACAGAGCTATGTCGTAGCTGCCGGTGACATCAAATAGCCAGCCGGCCAGCAGGGGAGCAAGGGCCATGGAGATGTAGTTTAAGGGCAATGAAACCCCTCGAATGGCCCCTAAGAAGGCCCTGCCATAATAGTTAGCCCACAACAGAGACATGAGGGTCTCCAGGCCGGAGATGGCCAACCCGTATACCACACCCCATAAGAACACTAAAGGCACGTTAGCCACATTTAGCAGTAGAGTTATTCCTATAGCGCAAGCAGCAAAGGTAAATACCATAGAGTATCGCACATGAAGCCTGTCCGCTAGAAAGAACCAGATTCCCTTGCCCAGGGTGGAAAACACAGAAAAGGTGACCACTGCAGAAACCGCTATAGTTGCAGAGAATCCCTGCTGAGGGTCTGTAAGATAGGCCACCTGATGGACCAGCACTCCCATGAGGGCCATTAGAGATAGAGCAAAGGCGATAGAGATGAGCCAGAAGGCTTGGGTCCTTAAAGCGGCGCTAAGGGTCCACATAGGCTCCTCCAAAGAATAACCATCACCCTGATATGTCGCCAGGGTTTCTTTTGGTGTAGGCTCATCGCCGTCGGGCTGGAGACCTATATCCTCCGGCCTTCGCTTTACAAAGAGGAAGGCCAAGGGAATGACGACAAACCATACTATGAATCCCAAGATGGCCCAGGTAGTGCGCCAGTCGAGAGCGGAGATGAGGGCCTGAGTCAGGGGTACAAAGATTATCGTTCCCATAGATAACCCCATGCCAGAAAAGGCCAGCGCCCTGCCTCGCCTTCGGATGAACCATTTCGAGATGATGGTCGGATGGATCAGCATAAAGCTCCCCTGAAACCCCACTGAACCTAAAACGCCAAAGAAAAGGTAGAACTGCCATACCTGGTCCATACGACTCACCAACACAGCACCCAGCCCGCTGAGAAAAGCCGCGCCAATGATAATAGACCTGGGACCGTGTCTTTTATCCAGTAGGGGCCCTAAGACAGGCCCCAGGAGTGCCACTACCACTACGCCGAGGGCGAAGGCGCCCGACAGGGTGGCTCGACTCCAGCCCAGCTCAGGGTCCTCGCTCATGGGTTTCAATAAAACGCTGAAGCCCGACACCGAGACCCCCGAAGCCCCTACCATATAGCTTAGAAAAGCCACGCCTACAATGCGCCAGCCGTAAAAGATGCGACCGCTTTTCTGTCCCGTCGCCAGGACTTCTTCAGCCATCTCTCTCCCAATTCACTAGTATGCCATCCCATATTATCACAGCAAATGACTCACCCAAACATAAAGCCAAAGGCCATCGTTGACACCTCATGGTGACCGACTTACAATCGCCTTGGATAAACTCACCAATGCCCCTCACAGAGATGGGTGCAGCATGGAGATAGGCATCATAGGGCTGCCCAAAAGCGGCAAGACCACCATCTTTAACGCTCTAACGCAGGGCCAGGCGGAGACCTCGGCCTATGCCTCCAGCGTCGATAAGGTCAATATAGGGGTCGTAAAGGTGCCCGACCCTCGCCTGGATGGGCTCCAAGGGATCTTCAAGCCTAAGAAAAGGGTGCCTGCCGAGGTGCAATACGTAGACATTCCTCTGGCTCCCAAGGGATTAGGTCGGGGCGAAGGCATTGGAGGTGAATTTCTCCATCACCTGCAAAGTGCAGACGCCCTCCTCCATGTGGTGCGGGATTTCATCGATGAGGCAATACCCCACATCGAAGGCTCAGTAGACCCGCAGCGAGATACAGCTACGATGATCATGGAGCTGGCCTTTGCCGACCTAGCTATCCTGGAGAGAAGGTTACAGCGTCTGAAGAACTCCCTCAAGGGGGCTAAAAGCCATGAGCGGGAGGCTCTACTGAAGGAACAAGCCCTCATGGAGCGGATAAAGGAGGCATTGGAGGGGGATATCCCCCTCAGGGAGCAAAGCTTCTCCGATGATGAGGCCAAAGCCATAGAGAACTATCAGTTCCTCACCGCCAAGCCCCTCCTGTTAGTCCTGAATATTGGGGAGGAACGGCTGGGGGAGACGGTCTCCCTGGAGGCAAAACTGGAGAGTTGTCAGAGTCGCCCTCAAACTGGGGGGATGATCCTCTGTGGCAAGCTGGAGATGGAGCTGGCCCAACTGGATGAGGCTGACGCCCAGGAGTTTCGCTCCTCCATGGAGCTGGATGAGGCGGGCCTGAAGCGCATGATCCGCCTCTCTTATGAGCTGCTGGGACTCGTCTCCTTCTTCACCGTGGTGTCGGAGGAGGTCAAGGCCTGGACCGTTCGCAAGGGTAGCAATGCCCTATCGGCGGCGGGGAAGATTCACTCGGACATGGAGAGGGGCTTCATCCGAGCCGAGGTGGTGAGTTACGATGACCTGATAAAGTGCGGCTCCCTGGCCGAGGCCCGAAAGCAAGGACTCCTGCGCCTGGAGGGCAAAGGCTACACAGTTCAAGACGGGGATATTATCACCTTTCTGTTTAACGTATAATTTGATAGATGACTAGCAGCGTCAGCATATTCGTGGCCTCCGGGGAGAAATAACTCTCCCTCTGGCGTGAACCGTTAGGCACCTTTTCGGAGTGGAAAAGTATGACAAACCAGATTATCAGGGACATCTTGGTTAAAAGTGGTGAGCATCTTGTCTCACGACCCTTTAAACAAGTTCATTTCACGGGACACCAAGAGGCAGATGTTCTCCTCAATAACCTTGCTCACTATCCTCATGCATTCGTCCTTGCATGTGTTATGGATCGTCAGATCAAGGCCGAAAAGGCATGGCTGATTCCATATGAGTTCAAGGTACGACTCGTCTCTTTCGAATTTGCTAGGCTTCAGGAGTTATCCTTGGGTACGATAACGTCGTTAATGTCTAGTCCCAAGCCTCTCCACAGGTTTCCGGATGTCATGGCCAAAAATTTCTATTCCGCAGTACAGCGGATTGCGAGCAAGTATGCAGGCAAGGCATCAGCTATATGGGCTGAGTGTCCCAGTAGTGCTACTATTGTCAGACGCTTTCTCGAGTTTGACGGTATAGGGCCCAAAATTGCCACAATGGCCTCTAATATCCTCGTTCGTGACTTCAAGATTTCTGTTAGCGACAAGGTTTCTATCGACATCTCTTCAGACGTCCAAGTCCGTAGAGTATTCACCAGACTCGGACTGATTGCAGATGGTGCCTCGAACGAGGAAGTTATGTACCGTGCTCGAGAACTAAACCCTATGTATCCCGGAATCTTTGATCTATCGACATGGGAAATTGGCCGAAATTGGTGCAGGCCGAAAGCGCCAAACTGTAAGGCATGCTATATGAATATTTGCTGCCCAACGGCAAAGAGTCAAATAGAACCCAAGACAGTGTAGAACAGCGGCTAACAGGGTGTTTGAGGTTCATTTCTCTCACCATCGAGTTATACGCCAAATCAAAGGATAAAAACTAAAGGCCAATGACCACCAAAGATTATTTTGATCAAGTAGCCCATGATTGGGACAGGGCGGGCCTCAGCCTCTATATCCATATACCCTTCTGCACCACCAAGTGCAACTACTGCAACTTCAACACCTACGCCGGCCTGGAGGGGCTGATCCCCGACTATGTGGATGCCTTAAAGGCCGAGATACGCCTCTGGGGAAAGGCCCTGGAGAGGAGAGTTAAGGTCAACACCATCTTCTTCGGCGGGGGAACGCCCTCTCTGCTTCAGCCCGCCTATGTGGGGGAGATACTGGGCGCTTGCAGCAACAGCTTTGATATAGATACCGATGCGGAGATAACCGTCGAGTCCAACCCAGGGGACTTGAACCTCGGGCTCATCCGAGCATTTCTATCTTTGGGGGTGAACCGCCTAAGCATCGGAGTACAGAGCTTTAGCGATGTCCATCTCAAGGCTCTGACCCGCCGCCACTCGGCAGAGGAAGCCCTGCAGGCCTACAGGACGGCGAAAGATGCGGGGATGGACAACGTGAACCTGGACCTGATGTACGGCCTGCCCCAGCAAACCCTGGACGACTGGGGGGACACCCTAGAGAAGGCGGTGGCCCTCCAGCCGGAGCATCTTTCTTTATACGCCCTGACTCTGGAAGAGGGCACCCCCCTGGAGAAAGTCGTTCGGTTGGGGGAGGTGAAGGAGCCAGACCCGGACCTAGCCGCCGATATGTATCTATTGGCCAAGGAGGTGCTGGAAAAGGCGGGTTACAGGCACTACG
>JAZGDP010000011.1:0-4010 GCA_036477885.1 Dehalococcoidia bacterium | reverse complement strand
CCTGGAATCCCAGGGCCTGCAACGATTGATCCGCTATATCCGAACGGTAGAGGTGGCTAAAGGGTCACCAGAGAAACAGATGATCGAAAGCGAGGCGATGGTGCGCCAACGACTGGCTAAAAGCCTGACGGCAAGACAGCACATACCCAAAGGAACATTGATAATAGAAGGGATGCTGGCTATAAAAGGTCCCGGCGTCGGCTTGAAGCCCAGCCTCATGAATCGAGTTGTAGGCAAAGTGGCTCAGGTAGACATCCGTGAGGATACCCTTATTCCCATTGAGGCGCTAGAGTGGTAGACGATGCCATTAGTCGGCGAGCTAAGCGCGTTCGATTGATGGCCCTGGATGTGGACGGCGTGCTGACCGATGGTTCCGTATATTACAGTACCCAAGGCGAGGAGTTGAAGCGGTTCCACATCCGGGATGGGATGGGTATCGTCATGCTCATGAAGGCGGGAGTGGAGGTGGTCATCATCACCAGGGAGGCAACCGAGTTCCCGGTGCGGCGCGCCGAGAAGTTGGGGATCAAAGATGTATATACCGGGGTGCACGACAAAAAGGCCATCGCCGAGGACCTGCTCAGCCGACATGGCATAGGTTACGAGGAAATGTGCTACGTCGGAGACGATATCAACGACCTAGAGATATTGGAGAAGGCAGGGTTGGCCGTGGCCGTAAGAGACGCCTTGCCAGAGGTTAGAGAAGCGGCTCATTATGTCACAGAGCGCCCCGGCGGCAACGGCGCAGTGAGAGAGGTCTGCGATCTAATCTTAGCGGCTCGGGGAATAGATGTAGGCTCCCTCCTTTAGATATCTCGAGAAGCGAGAGCAGTCAACATGAATAAGGCCTTTTGGCAAGATAAAATAGTGTTCATCACCGGGGCCAACGGTTATTTAGGAACGAAACTGGCGGAGCAATTGCTGGGGCTGGGGGCTCAGGTAAACGCCTACGACCTCACGGCAGAGAGTGGCCTTTCCAAATCCCGGCTGGCATCTAAAGTATCGATCTTTCTGGGGGATTTGGCCGAAATTGACAGGGTGCAGGACCTTTTGCAAAAGGTTAACGCCCAAATATGCTTTCATCTAGCGGGTCAAAGTGAGGTGGCAAAGTGCCAAGAAACACCAGCTAAGGCCTTCAATTACAACGTGGAGGCCACGTGGTCCTTCCTGGAGGCGTGTCGAAGATACGGGAAGGCTCAAGCTATTGTGACAGTATCCAGCAATCATATCTATGGCAACCAAGAACTACGGCCGACATCCGAAACAGCACCCCTCAACGGAAAAGATGTTTATGCGGTCTCTAAGCTATGCGCCGACCTTATTGCCCAGTGCTATGCCAAAAATTATGATATGCCTATAACCATTGCTCGCATCACCAACACCTTTGGCGGCTACGACCCACATGATGAACATGTAGTAACCAGCACTATTCGTGCCGCCTTGGTCGGCCAGCGTCCAGTGATTAAGAGCAACGGTAGGCCGAGCAAAGGCTACCTATATATAGACGATACTGTGGCCGCTTTCCTCGTCCTGGCAGAGCAAACAGTGCTACAGAGGCTATCGGGGGATTGCTTCAATTTCGCCCCAGAAGAGAACATAAATGTACTTGACTTGGCTAATCGCATCCTCCAGATAATAGGGAGGTCAGACTTGGAGCCAGCGGTTTTGGGGCACTCCATGGAGCTCTACGAAATAGAGCATCTGTCTATTCAAAAGGCGCAGGAGGTGCTGGGGTGGGAGCCTCGATTCAGCCTCGATGACGGGCTCAGGCTTGCCATTCAGGAGATGAAGGAGCGATCAGGCTAAAAGATGGAAAAGCGGATTCTGGGCATTGTTCCCGCCAGAGGAGGCTCCAAATCGGTGCCTCGCAAGAACATTAAGCTCTTGGCGGGGGAACCTCTTATAGCCTACACTCTGCGAGAGGCAAGGAGATCCGACTATCTGCAAAGGGTAGTGGTGACCACCGATGACGAGGAGATAGCTGAGGTGGCCCGAGCCTATGGCGGCGAGGTGCCCTTTATGCGTCCACCGGAGCTGGCCGGCGATGAGGTAACGGACCTGCCGGTGTTTCAGCACTGTCTACGATGGCTGGAGGAACAGGAGGACTATAGGCCGGAGCTGGTGGTACACCTTAGGCCCACCGCTCCCCTCAGGCGGGTGGACCAGATAGATGGCGCCATCGTTCTCCTGTTAAAATCACCCGAAGCGGATGCGGTGCGGTCGGTATGCCCCGCAGGGGAACATCCCATGAAAATGTGGCGAATAGAGGGAGAAAGACTCGAGCCTCTTATCTCTCCCTCGGAGAGTGGCTTCCCAGAGCCTTACAACATGCCCCGTCAGACATTGCCCAAGGCTTATATACAAAATGGCTCAGTGGATGTGGTACGGGCCAGGGTCATTCTGGAGGAGAACTCGATGACGGGTCGAGTAATTCTACCCTATGTGATGGACCCTCAGGACTCGGTGAGCATAGATAATCCCATTCAATTTCAACTAGCGGAGCTTTTAATGAAGGAGCGGAAAAGTAGGGCTGCCATGGAGGTCTCTTAAATGCGTTTGGCCATTGTGGGTTGTGGCTCCAGTGGAAAGCGGCATATGGGGAACTTCAAGGCCCTGGGGGTGGAGGAGATTGCAGGGGTAGACCCTCGCACCGATAGGTTGGAGGAGGCGAGGACACGCCATGGGGTTACAGAGCTCTATGCCAGCTTAGATGAGGCTCTGGCCAATAAGCCCTTCGACGCCGCTGTGGTATGCACACCACCGGTTTGGCATATACCGGTGGCAACCGCCCTAATCAATAACGGCATCAGCCTGCTCATAGAAAAACCCCTGGCAGTCAGTGTAGACGGTGTGGAGGATATGTTGCAGTTAGCAAAGCGAAGGGGTCTGGTGGTTATAACAGGATATACTTATCGATTTTGGCCTCCCCTGCTAAAGCTTAAGGAGCTGTTGGATGAGAATGCAGTGGGACAGGTGTACGCCGTGCGAGTGATCTTCAGCGAATACCTTCCCGATTGGCATCTCTGGGAGGACTATCGCTCCTGGTTCATGGCCAAGAAGGAAGAAGGGGGTGGGGCTATCCTGGAGAACAGCCACACCCTGGACTTTGTGCGATGGCTTTTTGGTGAAATTAAGGAGATCTCCTGTTTCGACGAGAAGGTGAGTCGTCTCGAAGTAACCTCAGACGATATAGCCGTCATGCTGGTGCGCTTCGCCTCCGGCGCTGTGGGCACGATTCATCAAGATATTTTTGGCAGGCTTCACCAGCGTTCCATCGATGTCCTCGGTGAGCGTGGCAATCTACATTGGGACTTCTTTCAGAACAGGGTAGAGTGGTATAACGGTGATGAGAAAAAGAGGGAGGTCTTCCCTTTTACTTGCGAGCGTAATGATATGTTCGTGGCCGAGGCAAAGCACCTCCTACGCTGTATAGATGGAAAGGAAAAGCCTCATATAGATGGATGGGACGGGCTGCGCACCCTGGAGTGTGTGTTGGCCGCCCTTCGTTCCTCGGAGACAAAACAGTCGGTGCAATTATAGACCGGGGATTGCCGAGATCATGTACAGAAAAGAGGGAAAGGATTTGCTAGGCTGATGAAACAGCGCAAGATTTGTGTAGTTATCACCAATCGGGGCAACTACGCTCGTCTGAAATCGGTGCTAAGGGCTATCGAAGGGCAATCAGAGTTGGAATTACAACTAGTGGTGGGGGCCGCCGTCTTGCTGGAGAGATACGGCACTGCTGCCAATATCATAGCCCGGGACGGGTTCGAACCCGCAGCTCGAATATACCTGGTGTTTGAAGGGGAAAACCCGGTTACTATGGCAAAAACGGCAGGGATGGCCGTAGTGGAGTTGGCCACGGCGTTCGACAATCTGAAGCCCGATGTGGTAATAGCGGTAGGAGATAGATTTGAAAGCATCTCCTCAGTGATTGCGGCCTCTTACCTTAACATCCCTGTGGTCCATATTCAGGGCGGGGAGGTTACCGGCTCCATCGACGAAAAGGT
>JAZGDP010000109.1:0-3237 GCA_036477885.1 Dehalococcoidia bacterium | reverse complement strand
GTTCTTTGACCTGCTTCAGGAGGGGGCCAAGAATCTGACGCAGACAGCCCAGAAGTTTGAAGAGCTCATGTCCAGCTACGATAAGCTTGAAGAGCGGGTGCAAGAGATCAGGGACCTGGAACATAAGGGAGACGAGATAATCCACGAGATCATGAGGCGGCTACATCGCACCTTCGTGACCCCCCTGGATCGAGGAGATATAGCCCGCCTGGCGGAGCGTATCGACGATGTGGTGGATCACATCGAAGAGGCAGCTCGTAACATGCTAGACTATCAGATAAGTGTCCCTACCCCCCAAGCCAAAGAGATAGCCCAGATCTTACTCCAGGCCGGAATGGAACTGGATAAGGCGATAAGCCAGTTGCCCAACATTCGACGCCATCAGAAGGATATCTTAGAACAGTGTGTGCGCATCAACACTCAGGAGGAGAAGGCGGATAAAGTGGTGCGCAGCGCCTTGATAGAGCTTTTCGGCGATACCATGGCCTTCCCCGAGATGATGAAGTGGCGAGAGGTATACGACCAACTGGAGGAGGCCGCCGATAGTTGTGAGGGTGCGGCCATCGTATTGGAGGGCATAGTCCTAGAGCATGCCTGAGTCCTCCATTGGCCTGGTACTGCTGGTTATTATACTGGCTCTTCTCTTCGATTTCTTCAATGGATTTAACGATGCTGCTAATGCCATAGCCACAGTCATCTCCACCAGGGCGCTAAGCCCCACCGCCGCCATCAGCATGGCGGCGGTTTTAAATTTTGTCGGGGCCCTGGCTGGCACCGCCGTGGCCAAGACCGTAGGCACAGGTCTGGTAGACTCTGAGGTCATAACCTTAGAATCAGTGGGCGCGGCTGCTGCGGCGGCTGCCATATGGGTATTAATTGCTTCTCGTCTAGGGCTTCCCGTGAGCGGAAGCCACAGTCTCATAGCGGGCATCATTGGAGCGGGCATAGCCATAGGAGGGCTGGATATCTTGGTGGGGAGTGGCATAAGAAAAGTCCTTCTGGGTTTGGCCTTAGCTCCCCTGGTTGGCATCTTTGCTGGCTATCTTGTCATGCTCAGTCTGCTGTGGCTGTTCCAGAACACTAGTCCAAGCACAGTCAACAATCTCTTTGGTCGATTACAGATACTATCGGCGGGATTCATGGCCTTCAGCCACGGCACCAACGATGCTCAGAAGACCATGGGCATCATAACCCTGGCCCTCTTAGTTGGTGGGCGTATCGATGAATTTTCGGTGCCGTTGTGGGTCATCTTTCTATCTGGAAGTGTCATAGCAATAGGTACAGCTGCCGGGGGACAGCGGGTGATAAGAACGGTGGGGATGCGCATAGTCAAGCTAAGGACTATTGATGGGTTCGCCGCTGAGACAACGGCTGCCTCGATCATAGAGGCCGCCTCACGCCTTGGTTTTCCCTTGAGCACCACCCACACTATCACGTCGGGCATCTTAGGGGTGGGCTCCACGAAACGCCTGTCAGCGGTGCGGTGGGGGGTGGCGTGGAATATCGTCCTGGCATGGGTTTTCACATTCCCCATTACAGGAGTTTTGGGGGCAGTCCTTGCTCTCCTGGCCAAACAGGTTTTCTGATGTCAACCTACTAAAGGTTTGTCCCCGTAAGGGCTCCAAAGAGTAGTTCGGCAAGACATTGACTCGCAGGTTTAATATGTATCTAGGGTTTTTCTACTTGTCCAGTTCGGGATCCGAGTTCATTCCCATCTCTGGAGGTGAAAAATGGCTATAGAGGCTTTCTTAAGGGTTAGGATAAGCGAACAGGACGCCCATTATGGCGGTGGGTTGGTGGCGGGGTCCAAGATGATGGAGATCTTCGGCGATGTGGGCACCGAGCTGGCCATTAAACACGATGGGGACGAGGGGCTTCTTAGAGCCTACGAAAAGGTGGAGTTTCTTGCCCCTGTCTATGCGGGAGACTACATCGAGGCTACGGGGAAGATCGTAAGGGTGGGCAATACCTCCCGCATAGCCGAGTTCGAGGCCCGAAAAGTTATCGCCTACTCCAACGACCCCGCTCAGCCCTCGGTGGCTGAGATCCTGGCCGAGCCGATAATCGTGGCTAAGGCCACCATGGTCTTCGTAGTCCTCAAAGAGAGGCAAAGAAAGAAAGGTAACTGATGCTACCGTTAAATGGGTAGCTTTTGCTGACCCCAGGTGCTTTCTACTGGGGGGTGGCTCTTGGAGAACCCCCATTTCTCCTTGAGGGCCTCCACTACTTCGTATACCTCCTGGGTGTATGAAGCGGGAGCATAAGCCCCTTTATAGAGCCTTTGATACTGGGGCGTCAGATGGGGGTAGGCCTCCCTCAGGAAGGGCATAAACCATTCCTTAGAGCCGGGCCTAAGATGCAATACTATAGGCAATACATGCTGAGCTCCATATTCCGCAGCGGCGCGTATAACCTGGTTCAGGCTTTCCGGCGTATCGGTGAGCTCGGGTAATATGGGGGCCAACATTATTCCAGTGCGAATCCCGGCTTTCGCCAATCTACCCATAGATTCCAGCCGTTTTATGGGCCTGGGGGTTCCTGGCTCCACCCGCTGCCATATCTCCTCGTTCAAGGTGCCCACGGTGAAACTGACGGTGAGAGATGCGACTGAGGCAAGCTCCTTAAGCAGGTCCAGGTCCTGGGTGATGATGGTAGACTTGGTCAATATGCTCACAGGGTTGGCTGAATCCCTGAGAGCGGTTATTATGCCCCGAGTTATGCGGTAGCGTGTCTCCGCCTGCTGATAGGGATCACAGGCCGTGCCCAAGGCTATGAGCTCCCTCTTCCAGCCGGGGCGACGCAACTCCTGGCGCAGCACCGATGGAGCATTGACCTTCACCACAATACGGTGGTCGAAGTCGTGGCCGATGTCATAACCGAGATATTCGTGGGTCTTGCGGGCGAAGCAGTATACACAGGCGTGTTGACATCCTCTATAGGGGTTAATGGTCCAGCGGAAAGAGAAATTTCCCCCAGGTTTTAGGGTTAAATGCTAAAGATATAGTACATATGTTCTATTTTAAGCATTAAAGCTCCTCTGTCAAGGGGTGAAGGGACAAAATAGGTCTCTGCTCTTTAAAGTAGGTGCAGCTTTATGTTAAAATGACCAGGCTATGCGGGGCTGTAGCTCAGTTGGGAGAGCACCTGCTTTGCACGCAGGGGGTCAGGGGTTCGAATCCCCTCAGCTCCACCAAGGGTTATGATAGGCAGAACTTCTGACGAGTTCCCTGCCTTCGA
>JAZGDP010000108.1:0-6277 GCA_036477885.1 Dehalococcoidia bacterium | reverse complement strand
AGCTGCTACGGCATCCCGTTGTGGCCTATCTCCTACTTCCTGTCAATTACATTCCCCACGGGCACACTTGGGTTGGCACCTAGTCACCAGGTTTCGACTCATCTGGCGCAGGCTGAGACTCATCTGGCGCAGGTGGCGGCTCATCCGTCACAGCCAGCGACTCATCCGTCGCAGGCGGCGACTCATCTGCCGCAGGCGGCGATACTTCGGTTGCAGGCTCCGGCCCCTCCGTCGCCAGGTTATTCAACTCGATCTGAGTGATTGCCCAAACAGCAGGGGCGACGAATATCCATAGGACGAAGATGAGCACCGCCCCGTATCTTCCGTCGGTGAGCGCCTCCACTGCTTTACTATGCTTCCAATAGGCATAAAAGTTGACTAACGGGACAAATAGTAAAACGGTCCAGAGGCCTGGCCTACCACCCAATCCTTTATACTCCACCACCTCTTTGGAGGTAACGTAGAACCAGTAGATTCCATAAATACCGAAGGTGACAATGTACAGTAAGACTTGCTTCCCCATGTTGCGTCGCTTAATCACAATCCCCTCCTTTCAGACTCGTGGTGATTTAGCCTTAGTTGGGCCAATCTTCATATGTCGATGCAAATACAGCACAAGTATAGCACAGGCCACTTTATAGTCCCTCCGGCTAATACTTGTCCCTCAATTTTGTTATCATGTTATATCCATATTTTTAGCCTTCCCTGCCAGTAAAAATGATTGCTAAGGCCGGATGAACATAGCTCAGATAACCAGCGTCTATATCTCGGTGCCCCCCAAGACCCACGGCGGCACCGAGCTTATGGTGTACCACTTGACCGAAGGACTGGTGCGGAGGGGGCATAGCGTTGAGCTCTTCGCCTCGGGGGACTCCAAGGTTAGCTGTAAGGTCAATGCGGTGGTGCCGGTGGCTACCCTGGAGGATAGGGAGATGACCACCTACATAGACAAGGAGATGGAGACTCGCAACACCTTTAACCTGTACCGCCAAGCCCACAGGTTCGATATAATCCACTCCCACTGGCCCACCCTGGCTCCCTATTTCTCCCCATCCACCTCCACTCCCACGGTGGTAACCTACGCTTATATCGAAAGGCCCCTACACCAGTATTACCGCAGCAACTTCCCCAACATTCACCCCGTCTGCGTCAGCAAGGCCCAGGCCCGCGTCCTGGGGGAAGCTGATCTGCCCGTGGTCTATAACGGCGTGGATGTAGAGGCCATACCTTTCAACGATAATCCCGAAGACTTCCTTATCGTCGTGGGGAGAATAGTGCCCAACAAAGGCATCGCCGATGCCATTCGAGTGGCCAGGGCGGCCAGGGAAAGGCTTATGATAGTGGGAGACATGACCCAGTACATACCCTGGAGCCGCCCCTATTTCGATGAGGAGGTGAAGCCCTTCATCGACGGCGAGCAGATACAGCACATAGAGCGACTTCCCAACAAGGAGCTAACCAAACTCATGGGAAGAGCCAAGGCATTTATCTTTCCCATCCAGTGGGAGGAGCCTTTTGGCCTGGTGGTCATCGAGGCCATGGCCGCCGGCACCCCGGTTATCGCCTACCCTAAAGGGGCCATGCCTGAGATAATTAGAGATGGCCTCAATGGGTTCCTGGTGCAGAGCGAGGAGGAGATGGTAGCCGCCTTAGGAAAGGTGGCATCCATCGATCGCAAGCAATGCAGACGCTGGGTGGAGACTAACTTCCCGGTGGAGAAGATGGTGCAGGACTACGAGAGGCTTTATCGGCATATCCTGGAGAGGAGGAGATAGATGGGCTCACCTTCGTCTGAAAGGGAACAGCAGACCATCGAAAAGTTAATGGAATCGGCTTCCTACTGGCGTTCCAGGGTAGTGCTGACCTCGGTCAAACTGGATATCTACTCTCGCCTCTCCCAAGGCTCCAAAACAGCCGCCGAGATAGCCCGGGAGCTGAAGGGGGACCAGAGGGCCTACGAGATATTCCTGGATGCCCTCGCTGGCATAGGTCTCCTAGATAAGAAGGAGGGCCGTTACTCCAACGCCGATATCGCCCGAGAGTTCCTCCTTAAGGAGAGCCCTAGATACAAAGGTCATCAGTTAATCCTCAGCTACGATAGCTGGCATTTGTGGGGGAAGCTGGAGGAGACTCTAAGGACAGGGCATTCTCCCCGAAAGGACGCCCTGTTTTTCGAGGACCCCGTGGGTACGAAGAACCTCATCACCGGATTGCACATCGACGCCCTGCAAATAGCTCCCGCTCTGGCGCAGAATCTAGACCTCAGCCAATGCGAAAGCCTCCTGGACCTGGGGGGTGGTGGGGGGACCTACTCCATCTTCTTCTGCAAAGCCAACCCTCGCCTTAAGGCCACTATCTTCGACCTTCCCTACACCCTCAAGGTCACCAAAAAGATAGTGGGGGATTTCCACATGGAGGAGCGCATAAGACTGGTGGAGGGTGATTTTATAAGGGACCCCTTCCCCCAAACCTACGATGCGGTGTTCGCCTCCAACATCCTCCATGGAAACGGGCCCGATGTGAATCGAGCTCTGCTCAAAAAGATAAACCAGGCCCTCAACCCAAGGGGTATGTTCATCATCCGGGACGTAATAATGAGCCAGGAGCACACCTATCCTGAGTGGGGCGCAGTGTTCGCCGTCAACATGTTGCTGGAGACCCGGGAAGGTAGGTGCTATTCCCTGGAGGAGATCTACGCCTGGCTAAAAGAGGCAGAGTTCCATAACATGCGAGAATGGGAACCCGATTCTATAGTGATAGCCACTAAGGAGTAGAGGAATATTAGCCTAAACCGCTAAATGCCTCTTGAGTTTCTCCAGGGAGATGTTTCCGCCGCTTAATATCAGGACGACCTTTCGCCCTTGAAGACGGTCCTTTATCTTCAAGGCCGCCGCCAGGGATGCGGCCCCCGCCTCCTCCGCCAGATTGTGGGTCTTCTCCAGCATAAGTACAACAGCCTGACCCATCTCCTCCTCGCTGACCAGGATATAATCGTCCAGCATATCTCGCATAATGCCCTGAGTAAGCTCGTAGGCACTGCGAGTGGCCATGCCCTCGGCGGAGGTCTCCATTTTCGCCTCCACCAGTCCTCCATTCCGCCACGAAAGATAGGGGGCAGGGGCCCTCTCCGGCCCAACCCCAATGACCTCAATCTTAGGGTTTATCGTCTTAGCGGCGATACAGGCACCGGAAACCCCACTCCCGCCACCCACAGGCACTATGAGCACCTCGACATCAGGCAGGTCCTCCAGAATCTCCAAGGTATGGGTGCCCACTCCGGCTATGAGGTGAAGTTCATTAGCCGAATGGATGTAACGATAGCCCCTCTCCTCAGCCAAGGCCTCCACATGCTCTCGAGCATCATCGAAGTCCTTGCCGTGGAATATCACCTCGGCCCCCAGATTGCGAGTCGCCTCAACCTTGCCGGGGTTTGCCCCATTGGGCACGCATATGACGGCCTTCACCCCGAAAAGTCGACTGGCGTAGGCCACCGACTGGGCGTGGTTTCCCGTGGAGGCGGTTATGACCCCCCGTTTTCTGTCCTTCTCGTCTAGCTGAGAGACGAGATTTATGCCACCGCGGATCTTGAAGGAGCCGATGGGCTGGTGATTTTCGTGCTTCACATATACCTCGGCACCCAGAAGGTGACTAAGGGAAGGATAGTGATAGAGAGGCGTTCTGGGGAGATATCTCTTAATGATTTTGTGGGCCGCAAGGACATCTTGAAAGGTAGGTCTTTGATTCATCATGTATCTCTCTTCTTGCTCTGAGTGGGTTATATATTATCTTATCATATCAGGGTTTGGTTCGGCCTCATCATAATGCCAAGCCTCGGGAGACATAATGTGGGTACCCTAACTATCGTTTCCCATAAAACGCACCCCTTGGACGACACACTTTCCACATCTGGCCTTTGGTAAAATTCGGGTTCTTTCCGCAGATGAGGAATTTTGCCTATGGAAAATAGTGCGTTTGTATCATGTATTTAATGATCAGACTATCTACTATAAAGCTACCAAAACCTTCAAAAGCATCGAAGTTGCTACACATCGGGACTCATGTGGCCGATGGTCTTAGTAAGTTATTTTTACATTTATGGAGGTAAAGGGCGCTTCGACAGAGCGAGGGGACATCGATGTCACGAAAGGCCCTCACTGGATCTCTCTTGTTCCTGTTCGTCCTGGCTACAGGGCTAGTCGTCAACGCCTGCGGGGGTGGCGGGGAGGAACCTACGCCTATACCCACTTCTGCACTAATCCCTACGCCTACTCCGACGTCTACGGTAGACTTTGGTGCGGTCAAGGGCAAACTCATAGGTGCTGACAGCCAGAGGCCACTTTCAGGAGCAGCGATAATCCTATGCCTATTCACAGACGAGAGAGAATGTACCTTGCAGGCAAGCCTAATTGCCACTGCAGACGAATCCGGAGAGTTCCAATTATCTGACGTTCCCCCTGGCTCATATGTAGTACTTTATGATCCTTCGGGAGGAGCAAAGGCTGGCTGGGAGGAAATAGACGGACTAAAGATAAAGTATGGGTTCACAGACGTAGGGCTAGGGGGTGTTACTCGAGAGTTTATCGACTCCTTTGGTGGCGGTAGCATAACGATACAGGAGGGGACAGGCTGGACGTATAGTGATGGCGAGCTGGTGGCAATGGACGGATCATATGTTTCAGAGAAATATGGCTTAACCATGGATTTCCATATGGAAGAACCAGTAACCATAGAGGCTAGGCGTGGGGAGACTACTGAATTCGAGCTTAGGGCATGGGCGCAGTGAAGACCTGCAATTAGCTGGCTGAGCATATCCAAAGCTCTATCGATGCTCTTCGTGTTAACAGCGTTCTGCTCATTCAAGGGGGTTAGACACAATGAAAAAGAAGGGCCTTTGGCCCAAGTGGTCATCCCTGGCGCTGGGCGTTATCCTCATCGTTTCTCTCACGGTGGTCGCCTGCGGTGATGAGGGAGAGGTAATACCCAAATCCACACAAGCCTCAGGCCTGGCTGCAAGACCTACGCCCACGCAAGCCTCAAGCACGGCTGAAACGCCTACGCCTACTTTCTGGACCTCCGGAGGACCTAGTGGGGGCAGTGTACAAAGTCTAGCCATGGCAGCAACGAATCCTGACATACTCTATGCGGGAACTATCCGCGGTGTGTTCAAGACCGTTGATGGAGGGGCTACCTGGACGAAGGGAGGCTCAACCGAAACTCTAGTCCGGGTTATTCAAGTCGCTCCTCACAATCCCGATATTGTCTATGCAGGTACCGATGATGGCATATACAAAAGCGAGGATGGCGGGAGTACCTGGATTCATAAGAGACTACCCGGGGCAAGGGTAAACGCCATAGCCATAGACCCTCTCGAACCTAATACCCTCTATGCAGCGACGGGAGAACCTCTCAAAGGCTATAGCTCAGAAATCATTGGCATTTTCAAGAGCACGGATGCGGGGGAAACCTGGCACGAGAAGCTTTCCAGGGGCCACTGGGCTCCGGAAAGATTGGATGCCGTGACGACTCTCCTTATCGACGCTGATAACTCCTCATATATCTACGCTGGTGTCTATGATCTTAGGACCGGTTTTCAGAAGAGCACAGATGGTGGAGAAACCTGGGTGAGCAGGCGGGTAAACCCTAATTCTTCTCCTTGGGCGGACAGTGTAGATGCCCTTGCCATGACCCCTGCCGGTTTTGATCCCAGCGTAATCTATGCTATTGGCTATGGCGGTGTGTATAAGAGTCAGGATAGAGGCGAGAGCTGGACTCTCACGAATACACCCCGGTATAGGGCGCTGGCTTTTGATCCCAATAGTCCCAATACAGTTTATGTGGGCACCTTCGCCCTTGCCATTTTAAGAGACGTTAATTTTTATAAGAGTACAGATGGTGGTGGTGCCTGGTTGACGAAAGCAGAGGGTCTCCCTGCATTAGATGCTTCAAGTATTGTGATTGATCCGAGAAACAGTGCCGTTTATGTTGGACTTGAAAATGGTGTATATAAATCTACAGACGGGGCAGAGAGTTGGAATATCTCAAGTCAAGGCATCAATGAAACTTACATAGAAGGCTTAGCCGTTGATCCAACTTCTTCGGATACGGTATTCGCAACAGTAAAAGGGATGGGATTGGCAAGAACGACCACCGGGGGTACTTCCTGGGATTACTTGGCTGGTCCAACCACCAATCTGGGAGCGGTTACAATCGACCCTCAAAGTCCTTCTACCATCTGGGTGGGTGATGGCTACCATCGGGACAAGGAGTTCTACGTTTA
>JAZGDP010000107.1:0-4283 GCA_036477885.1 Dehalococcoidia bacterium | reverse complement strand
GGCTATCATCCCGGGGGCAGGGGGCACCCAGCGGCTGCCTCGCCTGATACCCTTTAATCTGGCCATGGAGCTCCTCGTCACCGGCGACAGGATCAGCGCCCAGGAGGCCTACCGTATTGGGCTGGTTAACAAAGTTGTGCCTATGGCTGAGCTCATGCCCGCCGCCGAGGCGCTGGCTAATCGCATCAATGAGAACGGCTCCATGGCGGTGCGAGCGGTCAAAGAGGCGGCATACCGGGGCATGGATATGCCTCTGGCCGAGGGTTTGCGCCTCGAGCTTCTCCTCTCCGACCTTGTACACAGGACAGAGGATGCCCAAGAGGGCCCTCTAGCCTTTACCGAGAACAGGAAACCCCAATACAAGGGTCGTTAACTTGGCTACTAGGCGCTACTGGCTCGATAGCGAGTGAATCAGGGGGGAGCCCGATAACCCCGCGCTCACATATATGGTAAAAGGAGGTGTAAGATGGCAAAGGTGCTCCGATGTAGAGACGTTGGAATGGACTGCGACTTTGTGGCCCGTGCTGAAACAGAGGAGGAGATTTTGAGCAAGGCCGCTGAGCATGGTCAAGCGGTGCATGACATGAAGGAGTTTCCGGAGGAGGTAGTTGCGAAAGTGCGTGCAGCCATTCGCAACGAGTAGTGACAGCGGGAACATCCCAGAGATAGTAGTTAGGAACTTATACCGGGCTCCTCCACATCTCGTGTCGTGCTGGTAGCGCCTCAAGGTGGGCAGTCCCACTTTGTGCCGGAGCTTAAATGGGCTTAGGAAGCTCCCAGGACGTTACCAGCTTTCCTGATGTAGTATTTTCGAGCATTGTAGATCTAGGGAGGGCAAAATGTCTGGAATTCTATTCGAGAAGAAGGGCAGGACCGCCATCATCACCATGAACCGACCCGAGGTGATGAACGCCCTGAATATGGAGGCCTATCGAGAGCTACGCAATGCCTGGATAAAGGTCAAGGAAGACCCCGATATTTGGACGGCCATCATCACCGGCACTGGGGAGCGGGCCTTTTGCACCGGGCAGGACCTTAAAGAACTGGCCGCGTACGAGGCCAGGGGCGAGCATCTGGAGTATCCGCCGGAGCTTCAGCCGGGCGACCTGGAGGTGTGGAAACCTTTTATAGCCGCTGTCAACGGCTATTGCCTGGCCGGGGGGTTGGAGGTGGCCCTGGCCTGTGACATCAGGGTCGCCGCCGAGCATGCCTCCTTTGGCCTCTCAGAGGTCATGCGTTCCATTATGCCCAGCGGAGGCGGAATAAGCCGCCTGCCCCGTCTTATCCCCTTTGGCAGGGCGCTGGAGTTGCTCATCACGGGGGACCGCATCGACGCTCAGGAAGCCTACAGGTTGGGGTTGGTGAATCAGGTGGTCCCTAAAGAGCAGTTGATGTCCGCAGCCGAGGCCCTGGCGGACAGGATCAACGAGAACGGCCCCTTGGCGGTGAGGAGTATCAAAGAAGCGGCGTATAGGGGATACGAGATGTCATTAAAAGACTCTCTGCGCTTGGAGCTTCTGTTTTCCGACAGGGTAGAACGCAGCGAGGATGCCAAGGAGGGGCCTAAGGCCTTCGTCGAGAAGAGGAAGCCTCAGTATAAGGGTCGCTGAATAATCATAGATGAGACCGAGCAATATTTTTCGGGGTAGCCCTTTTAAACTCTTGGTGTAGCCGTACCAAGTTTTGATCTTGCGAACCTGCCTCCAGCCAGTGAAAGTATCCATCGGCTTTCGTCCTACCCACCTCCCACTCTTTAACCTTTTGCTCAATGCCCTCCAGCCCCTCCTTGCCCCACACCGCAAGGAGAGGCATAAGCTTGTCTATACGAGTGGATGCCAGCCCCACATTTGCATTGGATAGACATGACTCGTCGCCATTGAAGGCGATGGCCAGCCCTCCTTTCTTATGAACTTTCCTGAGGGCCCTGGCGTCGGTATAGTTACTACCCACCATCACGATTCTTTCCAAGGGAATGTCATGCTCAAAGCCCAGGGTTTCCACGGCCATCGCCTTTCGTTGGCCTCCTAAGGGCTTCACGCCTCGCACAAAGGCGGTCAGCATCATATCGGGGAGCTCATCTCGATAAAAACCATCCAGCCGTTCCTTTAGCAGATGGTCGTTATCTAAGGGCAGGGAGAGGAGGTCCTTTTCTGCATCGGCTAGCCTTTTCAGGTCCGGCTTATCCACGTATTCCCAGAATCGTCGGTAGCGTACCATGGGAAATCGAGTGGCTAACACCATATCGGAGGCTATGCCTGCCCTTTCAGCGATGGGCCTGGCGAAATATTCGTAGGCTACGCTGAGGCATGCTACATGCCACCCCTCCCCCTTCAGGTGAGACACCAAATCCGCGGCCCCTTCGGTTAAAGGGGCTTTCTTCTCCACCTTTTGAATGTCCTCTTCCGAGAGACGGTGCAACATCAGGAAAGGGACCACCAGGGCCAGGGTATCGCCGGGCTCATAGCCCTCTCTGCCCTCCAGGGCGAGGAGCTCCCCGTAGCGCTGTATAACCCTGAGCAGTCTCTCCCCCTGGGGGAAGAGGCTCATCAGCTCGTGGAGGTTGTCCTGGGGGGACAAAGGCCCCTCCAGCTCTAGGCAGATGAGTTTGTCTGGGGTCAAGGTGTAACTCCCTACAAAGCCTTTATCTTTCTATTGATCTCCTCAGTAAGATCGTATCCCTTTATGGGCTTTCCTTCGAAATCCACAACTGCTCCGTTGACTACCTTGACCCTGCCCTGGGCGAAGGCCTTGAGGGCCTCCATCACCAGGGGCAGCTCCCTCGCCGCCCCGTGTTGCCGGATGAGCTTGAACAGGGGAAACTCTTCTCCTTCCTGAGATTTCAGCTCCTCCACCGAGCGTCTCTCTATGGCTCCCCAGTGCTCGTCGAAGGGGTGACCTCTTATGGAGAAGGTGCAGTAGGCAACGGGGGGGCCCTTGTCCAGCTCCTCGGTCACCAGGTGCATCATCGCCCCGCTCTTCGAGGCGCCTTTTTCGATAAGATGCCATATTACTTCTTGCCAGGTGCCTGTGGGGCCTCCCGGTGGGGCGGGGTGGAGGTTGATCATGCTGTACTTGTGGCACATCTCTGGCCCCACGATGAGCATGTAGCCGGCGAGGACGCAGAGGTCGGGATTAAAGGGATCGATGCGCTTCATCACCTCACGGTCGTAGTGGATGCGCCACTCCTGTGGCGAGTCCTGCCACCGTGTCTTGAAGTCTTTGGACGAGTAGTTGATGAGGGGTATGCCGTAGCTTTTGACCAACTGGAAGAAGACATCGCTCCCCTCCGCCTCCCCCAGCTCACGATTGCTGAAGACGAAGGGGATGCGGGCCTCCAGGTCTCCTTCCTGGATAGCCTCATGCACCGTATTCAGTAGATTGCGGGAGCCCTGGCCTCGCCCCGTGGAGAACCATCCTAACTTAAGCAATAAATTAACCTCGGAAAAGATTCAGGAAGATGCACTATCTGATACCTCTGTGGTCGATATGCACGTCGAATGTGTGGGGGCCGCCCTCATACATGTTATCTGGATTTATTGAGACAAGAGCTATCCCCTGGGTTAATGTAACGTGGGCATCACTACCGATGCGCTGACCGGTGAGCAAATCTATAATGGGTCTTTCCTCAATCTGGTGCTCCCATTTGTCCTTGAGATTTTCGACGTAAAAGTCGATTACTTCTTGGGTCGTTACATCTGCTGGCGCCTTGTATGTCACACGGGTACCGTATCCGATGGGTATAGGCCTGTCGTCTTGATAATATGCGCTGGACTCCACCGCCAGCAGCTCGGCACCTGGCAGCTTCGGCAGCGTCTCCAGGATCTGTTCGTTAGCTTGTACATATGAGCCTCGCTCGGCTCCACAGGCCGTTGCCGCTATGATCAGCGCTATACCCAAGAGCGCTATGAACTTCATTTTGTCTAATTTTGCGATAACCATAGCCGCTTCTTTATCTTGGTATAGGCAGTGGTGAGGTGGATGAGGGGGTTGGTGCGGCGGGCGATGATTTTGCCTTTTGCCAGGGCCTCTTTGAACTCCTCGGGGCCGTTGAAGTTGGGCATCTCCACGTAGACATTCCCCAGCTCCATGGGGGTGTGGGCATCGCTGCCCGCCCCACATAAGAAGCCGTGCTCCTGGGCGAATCGGCGGGCCTTCTCCGAGTCCCTCAGCAAAGTGGTGCGGGAGTTGAACACCTCTATTATGTCCACCTGGGAGAGGATGCTCTCCAGGGCCTCGTACTTCAGCACCGAGTTCCTGAATCGGTCGAAGGGGTGGGGGATGGA
>JAZGDP010000106.1:0-6586 GCA_036477885.1 Dehalococcoidia bacterium | reverse complement strand
GGAAAAACAACGTTGCGTTGGCTGAACGAGACGTCTGCCCATATGTAAGGAGATTTATGAAACTAAGGCCTGGCTGCTGGGGATAAAATCCTGGACAGGTAGACCTGCTTAGGAAGGGCGAACCCTGGTGGGTCTACAGCTTTGGTAATACGAGCTGGGCCAGGCGTTCAGCTTGCTCCATCATATCGTACACTGGGTTTAGCATGAGCATGTCTACGCCTTCTTGAGCAATCTCGCCCAGCCCCTCTATGCACTCCTCCTCGCTGCCAAATACCGCTACCTCCAGGGCGAGGGCAGGATTACCGTAGTACCTACCGAACCACTCCTGAAGCTTCCTAGCTGCCCCTTCCTTATCCCTGTCCACTGCCACATAGACCCGCTTGGACAAGGGGAAGCTGGCTTGGCCCTTGCCTTCCTCTTGGAGGTATTGGCGCACCAGCCTTATATGCTCTTTAAAGGCCTTGGTGGAGGTGGACCCTGCCCCCATCCATCCATCGCCCATCTTGACCGCCCGCTTGAGAGCTGGCCTGGCGTGGGCCCCAAACCAGATGGGGGGGTGGGGCCTCTGGAGGGGTTTCGGGTTTATGCTAATTCCCTCCATCTGCCAGAATCGGCCTTGAAAGGTAACCCTCTCCTCGGTCCACAGCATCTTCAGTAACTGGATGCCTTCTTCAAAGCGACGGGCACGACCGTCGGTGGATATGCCGAAGGCGGGATAAATATCGGTGTACCCCCCGATGCCCACTCCGACGATAAGCCTCCCATTGCACAACTGGTCTAGGGTGGCTAGGCTCTTGGCTAGATGGATGGGACTTGTAAGAGGTGTAAGCAGCACCGCCGTGCCCAGCTTGAGCTGGCCGCTAAAGGCGGAAGCATAGGAAAGGAGCGGTATGGGGTCTAGAGTGGGCATGACCCCCAGTATCTGCTCCTGGACCCAAACGCTATCGTAGCCCAAGGATTCTACACGGCGCAGGAAATTGACTATAAAACCGGAGTCTGTCCTTCCCGCAGGGAACATCTGGGGTATGGCTATGCCGAAGCGCAATTTATCTCCCTTTGCCAAGAGAAAACTCTCCTTGAGGTATCTGGGCTAAAAGTATGGCTCTTGAAAACCTATGATAAACCGTGAGTAGAGCATTTTCAACAAAGACCTTTATCCTGGCTCTAGTTCGGGAAGGCCTGAGCTTGACGCATAGCTTTCTCTGGGAATAGAATTGGGCGGAGTCCATAGAAATATGTGAGCTACTTTGATAAATTGAACGGGAGGCCGAAATGGATCTGGGTTTAAAGGGGAAGGTGGCCATAGTGACCGGTGGGGCCTCGGGCATGGGGCACGCTATAGTTAGAACCTTTGCCGAGGAGGGGGTCAACGTAGTAGTAGCCGATATAGATAGGATAAAGGGGGAGCAGGTTGCCCGGGAAGCCCAGGATCTGGGGGTGGAGGCTCTGATGGTGAAGACCGATGTCACCAAGCTGGACCAGGCGGAGAGGACGGCCCGTTTGACCTTGGAAAAATTCGGTGATATAGATATCTTGGCTAATGTGGCCGGCGCCTGGGTAGTCAAGCGTTTCGCCGAGATGACCCCAGAGGAGTGGGATTACGAGATTGGAGTTTGCTACTACGGCGTGCTGAACTGCACCAAGGCGGTGATCCACCACATGATCGAGCAGAAGAAGGGGAAGATAGTTAGCATCGCCTCCGATGCGGGAAGGGTTGGCGAACCCGATGAGCCGGTTTATGCAGGGGCCAAGGCGGCGGTCATAGGCTTCTCCAAGGGCCTGGCCAAGGACGTGGGCCGGCAGGGCATCCATGTGAATGTGGTATCCCCCTCCTTTACCTGGGTGGATTACTTGGAAGAGGAGAAGAGGGAGGTGGAGGCCCGAGGCGATCCAGAGGAGCTGGAGAAGTATAACGCCCGGTGGACAAAGATCCTCAAGTTCTATCCCTTGAGGAAGATAGGAACCCCTCAGGACGTGGCTAACATGCTGGTATTCCTCGCCTCGGAGCGGGCCAATCACATGACGGGCCAGACCATCAGCGTCAACGGCGGATATTGCATGATCTGATTTATAGCTCTATCGATACGCCTTTCACTTTTGACCATCGATATTCTGGTGTTTTCCAGTAGGGAGGCCGTAACCTTCCATCTGCTACCAAGGGTTAAGTTATAGGGGGGAATGCTCAATGAAGTTTCAAGACATCGTGTACCAGAAGAGGGATGGCATAGCCAGAATAACCATAAATCGACCGGAGACCCACAACGCCTTTCGCTCCAGGACTGTAGAGGAGATGATCAAGGCCTTTATCGACGCCGGGGAGGACCGCTCCATAGGGGTGGTGGTCCTCGCTGGGGCCGGGGACAAGGCTTTCTCATCGGGAGGAGACCAGTTCGAACGGGGACAGCTAGGGGGTAGGGAAAGCGTTAAAGACCCAGACCCTACGGAGATGCTATTCTACCTCATCAGGACTATCCCCAAGCCGGTCATCGCTGCGGTGAAGGGCTATGCCGTAGGGGGAGGCAACATACTTCACCTGGTTTGCGACCTCACCATTGCGGCGGACAACGCCATCTTCGGTCAGACGGGCCCCAGGGTGGGCAGCTTTGATGCTGGATTCGGCTCCGCCTATTTAGCCAGGGTGGTAGGGCAGAAGAAGGCCAGGGAGATATGGTATCTGTGCCGATTTTACGATGCTCAAGAGGCGCTGGAGATGGGGCTGGTGAACAAGGTAGTGCCGTTGGATAAGCTGGAGGAGGAGGTAGAGGAGTGGTGTCGAGAGATACTGGCCAAGAGCCCCTTTGCGATAAGGGCGCTGAAGGCCTCCTTCTTTGCCGATGCGGAGAGCATAGCTGGGATATCAGCCATGGGTTATAACGCCCTAAGACTGTATGCCCAATCGGAGGAGGGGCTGGAGGGGATGAACGCCTTCCTGGAGAGGAGGACGGCGGACTTCTCCAAGTTCCGTAGGTAACTTCGATTAATAGCACCTTGAAATTCTCGTAGGAAAGGGAGGAAGAAGATGGATCTAGGCTTGAAGGGAAAGACGGCTATAGTAACGGGAGGTGCGCGGGGTATTGGCCGTGCCATCGCTCTGACCCTTGGCGACGAGGGCACCAACGTGGTGATAGGAGACCTGGATGAGGAGCGAGGAGCCAGGGTCGCCGACGAAATCGCCTCTAAGGGTGCGGGAAGCCTGATGGTGCGAACCGACGTCACCAAACTGGAGGATGCCAAAAGGCTGGCTCAGGCGACGCTGGACAAGTTTGGCGATATAGACCTTCTGGTCAATGACGCCGGCGTGTGGGTTATTAAACGATTCGCCGAACTTACACCCCAAGAGTGGGATAAGGAGATCAGTGTTTGCTATTACGGAGTGCTCAATTGTGTTAAAGCGATAGTAGATTATATGATCGAGCAGAAAAAAGGGAACATAATCAGCATAGCCTCCGACGCCGGTCGAGTGGGTGAGCCCAATGAACCGGTATATTCGGGGGCTAAGGCGGCGGTTATAGGTTTTACCAAGGGCTTGGCTAAAGACCTGGGCAGGTATGGCATCCGAGTCAACGCCGTTGCCCCTTCCATGACGTGGAACGATGAGATGGCAGCTGAACAGGATGAGGCTAAGGCCAAGGGCGGGGAGGATTGGGAAAAGTATGGCGCAAGAATGACAAAGATCCTGAAATTCTACCCTTTGCGAAAGCTGGGAATCCCTCAGGATGTTGCCGAAATGGTGGTCTTCCTAGCCTCGGAGCGGTGCGGGCACATAACCGGCCAGACCATCAGTGTCAACGGCGGATATTGCATGATCTAGTTGGCAGCTTCAAGGGAGGGGAGCTATATGGATTTCGAAGACATCATCTATGAGAAGAGGGATGGCATAGCCAGGATAACCATAAACCGACCCCATGTCCGTAACGCCTTCCGCTCCAGGACCATGGATGAGATGATCAAAGCCTTTATAGACGCCGGGGAGGACCGCTCCATAGGGGTGGTAGTCCTCACTGGGGCCGGGGACAAGGCCTTCTCATCAGGAGGAGACCAGAGCGAACGGGGCGAACAGAAAGGCCTGGAAACCGATAAAGATACCTTCCCAGAGGAGACGCTATTCTATGTCATCAGGACTATACCCAAGCCGGTCATCGCTGCGGTGAAGGGCTACGCAGTAGGAGGAGGCAATGTGCTTCACCTGGTCTGCGACCTCACCATTGCGGCGGATAACGCCATCTTCGGCCAGACGGGCCCCAGGGTAGGCAGCTTCGACGCTGGATTCGGCTCCGTCTATTTAGCCAGGGTGGTGGGGCAGAAGAAGGCCAGGGAGATATGGTATCTGTGCCGGTTTTACAATGCTCAAGAGGCGCTGGAGATGGGGCTGGTGAACAAGATAGTGCCGTTGGAAAAGCTGGAGGAGGAGGTAGAGGAGTGGTGTCGAGAGATACTGGCCAAGAGCCCCTTTGCGATAAGGGCGCTGAAGGCCTCCTTCTTTGCCGACACGGAGAGCATAGCTGGATTATCGGCCATGGCTATGAACGCCCTAAGACTGTATGCCCAATCGGAGGAGGGGCTGGAGGGGATGAACGCCTTCCTGGAGAAGAGGACGGTGGACTTCTCCAAGTTCAGAAAGTAACCCGTTAAAAATGCCCTGGCATTTAGTTACAGAACTACCTTGTCATTCCCACCCTCCCGCCCAGAAATGTCCCAGGAGGCTCCGCTCCCTGAAAACCCCCAGAGGTGGAGGTACCCTTCCGAAGAAGGGCTGGCCGGAGTAGTGCTCCGGGGAGGGCTTCGTCGTGAGCAGTTCGTCCTGGGCTCACTGTCGAATGGCTCAGCCGAACGGTGGGAGGGAACGACGACATGGCGCTGGCCAGCCAAGGCGCCTGTCCATATGTACATAGATCTATGAAACTAAGCTCTAGCTACCCACCTCTACTCGGATCTCCGTAGGGTTACCAGCGTTGGTATCGTTCAAGTCCTGAGGGCAGGCGGAAACACACACATAGACATCCATCTCGGCCCTGAAGATCACGTGATCGCCGGGCTTTGTTGGAGGAGCCTTGATCCCGATGGCGCCGTCGGGGGCTACTGGGAAATTGGTGAAGAGGTTCACCGGCTGGGGTACATCCACACCATCTACGCCTATGGCCTTCATCTCGTTGATGAGGTTCTCCTCGCAGCTGGCGTGCCAGCCCTTATGGCCCAGTGTTTCGTAGCGACTGGGATTGCAGGCTGCAAAGAGCATATCGTGGACTCCTGGGCTGGCATCCTCCACCAGGGCCACAATGGGACGTCGCTTCTGGGTGTAGAAGGCCTCGCCTTGCCTGGGAAACAGGCGGCCAATGGATGGCCGGGTATGCTCGGCGCTTAAATACTCTTTTATATCCTGGGTGGAAAAGGCGAAGAAGTCCACTGCCTGCTGCCCTTTGACATCGATGACTTTGATAAGCTCACCAGCGCTCACCCTAAATGCCTTCCCCGCCCGAGGTGGTACATCGGACTCCAATCTCTTCTGGCTTAGCTCGCCCATTTATTAAACCTCCCGTTTTACTAAGTTCCCTTATTACTGTAAATTGCTCACCTCCAAGGCAGTGAGACTCACTCGTATTGTATACTGTATTGATTAACACGATTTTTGTTTCGGCGATCGATGACAGATGGAATTTTACTTTGTGGCCTGGATATGCCGCAACCCAAGACCTAGCAGTTGCAGGCAGGAAACAAGAGGTGAATACTATGATGATCGGCGTATTGACCGGCGGTGGAGATGCACCGGGCCTTAACGCCGCCATCCGGGCGGTGACCAGAAAGGCTCTACAGGAAGGATGGGAAGTTGTAGGTTACAGGAACGGGTGGTTGGGGCCCCTTCAGCAAGACTACCTATTCCTGAACCGTGATACCGTGGGAGGGATTCTTCCCCGCGGTGGAACGATTCTAGGGACCTCACGTACTAATCCCTACAAGCACGAGAGGGGGCCGGAACGGATTCTACGGAATCTGGAACAGCTAGGGATCGATGCCCTTGTTCCCATTGGTGGTGAGGACACCCTGGGGGTGGCACTGCGTCTATCCAAGCAAGGTGTGCGGCTGGTGGGTGTGCCGAAGACTATCGACAACGACATCCTAGAGACCGACTCCTGCATCGGCTTCGACACCGCTATGGAAGTAGTGATGAACGCTCTGGACCGTCTTCATCCCACGGCGGAATCCCACAACCGGGTCATGGTGGTAGAGGTCATGGGCCGTGATGTAGGATGGGTCGCCACCTTGGGCGGTCTCGCTGGTGGCGCCGACCTCATCCTGATTCCGGAAGTTCCCTTTACCCTTGAAGAGATCGGCCGACATATCCGCCGCCGCCATGAAGAGCTACATCGAACCTTCAGTGTGATTGTGGTAGCCGAGGGGGCCAAACCCAAGGATCTGTCCAACTCTATTGCCGAGGAGCACCTGGTCGACGAGTTCGGTCACCCCCGCCTGGGAGGCATTGGTCACTTCCTGGCCCGTGAGATCGAGGCGCTGACCGGCTACGAGGCCCGGGTGACAGTCCTAGGGCACCTGCAACGGGGCGGTTCACCCACAGGCTTCGACCGTATCC
>JAZGDP010000105.1:0-3643 GCA_036477885.1 Dehalococcoidia bacterium | reverse complement strand
AGATAGATGAGGCGGTAGAGCAGATACAGGCCATCCTGGAGGCTGAGAGGTGCCGCATACCCCCTCGAGCGGTCAAGCTGTAAAGGGCAGAAGGCCGCCTGGAACCCTCTAGGGTGGGGTGAGCTTGGACAGCAATCCAAGGAGGGTAGAACAAAGTTGGGAAGGGGTAGCCCTCAAGAAAGGCCGTTAAAGGAGAACGCCAGGGGGTGGGAAGGGTGGGACAAATACGTTAAGTGATAAGCTAGGGTCGAAGGGATGCCTCTTTTAATAAAGGGCTGTGTCAAGGCGCCGCTGAACATTGTGCCTTCTTTCTCTCCCATCCCACCCCGTTACGCATTTATAAAATATCAGTCTTTTTGGATTAAAGGAAGAGGGGGGCTTTGTCCAACATACAATTAGTCAAACAGTATTTCGAAGCCCTTAACCAAGCCACCCGCACGCGGGATTTCAACAGGGTTCTGGCAATGTTTACCGACGACGCCACCTTCTACTTCATGGGCTCCCCCAAAAGGGGCAAGGAGGCCATAGGTAAGTTTTTTGAGAACTTCCCCGTGGGGAGGATAAAGGCTTCCAATCTAAGCATAGAAAGAGGTGTAGTAACGGCAGACATTGAACAGCAGGTGAGCGACACTCAAAGGCCAGTAAAGGCCACCCTAACCTTTGTCATTGAGGAGGACAAGATAAAATACCTGAGCATAGAGCCCCAGGGCAAGGAATCAGCCTTTTAAAACTAAGTCAGGAGCCGTAATAGACAGTAAAACTAATTAGGATGTTAGCTAGGAGTCTCAACTGTTGTAGCCTCATTCGTCTCCTCTACGGTAAGGAAGTAGCCCCCAAAACGAAGCCCCTCAAAATCATCTACTATAACCCAGTAGGTAGCTGTGGTATCAGCCTCGAAGACCATCTCAGAATCGGTGCCAAAGATGCCACCACCACTGTCATCATCATAAAGAACCTCCTCCTCGGGGAAGAACGGTGCATCCAGAAAGAGTTCTGGGTCTATGTTCGGAGAGGAAACATGAATCTTGACTCGCTGGCCAGCCAGCAACGTTAGCAAGAAGACGTCAAAATCAAGGTAATGATCGATATTACCTGCTATCGTCTCGCCGATTGACAGCTCGGAACCATCGTCCGGGTCGGCGAATGACCGTAGAGGTAAGTTGCTGGTCAACGTGAAATCAGCCTCCCCAATATCATTCTGCCCCACCAATACGAAATGGCGACCGGTCGACCCTATGGTGGTCAAGCCCATCTCACTGCCAGTAAAAGTCTGATCTTCGAAGATGCTAACAAAGCCATCAACTTCAGCAACGAGAAGGGCAATGTCGTTCTCGCTAACCACCTCTAGCTCAACCGCCGTTCCTGCTACTGCTTCTAGCATATAGGCGCTCACATCCCATAAGTTAAGGAGGTTGCCGGTGTGCACAGTGTCAAGCGCGCCCCGGGTTAGAACCCGCTCCCCGGCCTCGTCGAGGGTCTCACCTGCCAAAAGGGCCTCAACTCGGGGCACCAGGTCAGCGAGGGAGGCGACTACACTGAAACCCGCCGCGGACACAAAACCCGATAGGCCGATGGCACGCCCATCCATATCCACAAGCATCCCGCCGCTCTGGCCCGGGCCAATCAGGGCATCGGTCTGGAAGTAGGTGATGCCTGCTTGGTCCCACTCCCGCAGGCTGGAGAGAATACCGCGTGTGATCGTTGGTTGGGGGAAACGCCCCGTCGCCTCAGGGTATCCTATAAGGAGCACCTCGCTACCGATGGAGAGGCTCTCGCCATTCTTCAAGAAGACACCTGCTGAGGAAGTTTGTACAGGTCCCAACAACGCCAGGTCGGCCATCATATCGCGTCCCATTATCGGTACGTCCAAAAACTCCGTACCGTCGCGGAATACCACACGAGCATCGTCGTAGGGCCATATTACGTGAGCATTCGTAAGTAGATAGCCATCTGCTAGCAGGATGGCACTGCCAGTGAAGCCTGCCTCTGTCTCTATAAATGCGATGGAATCTGCCAACAAGTCAAAGATTTGGGCCACAGTCAATGGCTCAGGTGTCGGAGTAGGTGTGGGCGTAGGAGCAGGAGTCGGCATAGGGGTAGGAGTGGGTGTGGCCACAGAAGTAGGAGTGGGCATAGGTGCTACTACAGCCTCTTCAGCGCGGCAGGCGGCCGCAACTACAACTAAAATTAAGAAGGCGATTAAAGAAGCTGAGAACTTACCCATGGGGCAATTCTATTGGCCTGATTAAATATTGTCAATTAAACCACCATTAGTGCCAGCAGAGTCACTGCAACTGCCCTTCAACTAACTCACAGGATACCACTATGTATTCATCCCAGGCATTTGAGAAGAGCTGGAAGGCCTCGTCTTCGAGATTATTGCTCTTGCGTAAGTGAAAATTACCTAGAGAATAATTCTTCTGGATATATGCATCAATGGCGGTAAGCCACTGGGAGTAGCTATCTATATATTTAAGCCGTACATCTTCAACTATGGTATCTGCGGGCAGGCTATCTAAGGAGTCGATAAGCTGCTGATATCTCTCTTTGAAGTAAGCGAAGTCCACATTTGGCTCGTTTATTTGTGCGTTCCATTCAGAGACTATCTGGTCTCTCACAACGAGCATATCATTCAAACCGCAGAGTACCGGCGCCGCCATCTCTTCAGGTAATGGTGCCAGGAGCCATTGTTGCAGCTCGGTGTCGATGAAATCGGCTAAGGGCATCTCCAGGTCTCCTGCCTCGAGGAGGCCGCGCAGGCCTTGGTCACCGGAAGTATCGGCCACCCGCTGCACGATAAGAAAGCTGATATCATATAGAAGGCCAAATAACTCTTCATCGTTGCCTGCCACTGATATCCAATCACCGAGTACTAGCTGGGCTTCGGTAGGAACAGCGTCCCGGGCCAGGGCGTCCCGCACCAGGTATCTTCGCTGCAGGAGTTGCTTCTGAGCGGATTCGTCAGGAGCTATGAGGGATTCGATGTGCTCCGCCAGCCCTTCATCTACCCACCGAGGGAGCTGCCAGGAGTCCAGGGCCGCATGGGTTAGCTCGTGGGCCGTTGCTCTCTCCATGATCTCCTGTATATGCTCCTGCACCCAGGCGATGCGCTCCTGGGCCGTCACGGAGACATCCCATACACGAACGGCATACCTGTTGACGTAGATCTCAGTGCCCTGGGCAAACCCTTGAGTCCACTCCGGGTGACTGCCACTGTACACCTCTGTGTACATTTCCCCACTCAGTAGGTAAAGGGTAGTTTCCAGCGATGATATCTCAAACTTGGAGCTCAGTATTTCCAGCGCCTCATCGTAGGAGCCCAATATCCAGCTCAGCTGACGTTCAGATGTGAGGGGATCGTAGTACAAGGTCAGCCCACCGCTGGTTCGCCTCGCCAAGTTATATCTCCCTACAAGGGTTGGAGTAGGGGTGGATGTAGGGCTGGGTGTGGGGGTAGGCAATGGCGTGGAAGCGGGTGTAGGGACAACCGTGGGTGTAGGCGTAGAAGTGGGGCTAGGGATAGGCGTCGCCGGTATAGCTGTAGGCGTAGGTAGAGGAACCGTGGATGTCGGCGTAGCTACTACAACAGCCTTTTCCCCACTGCAGCTAATAGTAACCACTACGGAGATTAAGAGGCCTGCAA
>JAZGDP010000104.1:0-9138 GCA_036477885.1 Dehalococcoidia bacterium | reverse complement strand
GCCTCTGGCCTTGATGCGGGCAGTTAACCGGAAGGACGCCCTTATCATCGATGTCGAGGCCAACGACTTTGACATTGTCCTGGTAGACGATGGCCTTCCCGCTATCATGCGTACCATTTTCCTGCGTCAAGATTCCCTTTCTCCTCAAGAGGCTGCAGAGCGCATAATAGCGGAGCTGTCGCGCACCGTGAAGTTCTATCAAGAAAGCCATGAGGATTCGACCCTCTCCCCCTCCACGCCCCTTTTCCTAGTTGGTACCCTGGGGGCGGACTCTCAGCTGACCGAGTTGATACAAACCAGGGTCGACTATCCTATAGAACCGCTAACAACCCCCCTCAAATACCCAGCCGACTTCCCCGTTAATCAATATGTGGTCAATATAGGATTAGCCCTGAAAACTCCGCCCAGGATGGCCCTTATAAAGAGCGGCCCTTATCCCCAGCCCCTTAACCTCAACATACTGCCTGAGATGTATCAACCTCCCAGGCCTTCCTTAAAGAAGCTGGCTTTGGCGCCGCTGATTGTAGGTGGTGTAGCCCTTATTTGGCCCCTCTACCAGTTGAACGTCGATGCCGCTGGCGAAACTGCTGGCCTACAGGCCCAGCTAAGTACCCTAAATCAAAGGGTGAGGACTAAAGTGGCGGATGTTAGGGAAACAGGCCTGAGCCAACAGAATATCATGGAGGCCCTGGCAGCCATCGAGGCCCTTAAAGCAGAGCATGAGAGCATTGTCAGCCGGGGTTTGCCTTTCTCCCAGCCTTTACAGCTCATTGTCGGCTCCCTAACACCCGACGTTACGCTGACAACTATTAGCGACAAAGGCTCCATCGTTGGTTTGACAGGCAAGGCCAGTGATTACCTATCTGCCCTGGCATACGCCGAGATCCTGCGGCAGACAGGAAAGTTTGCCTACGTAGACACTGCCTTCGTAGCCAGACAGGGGGCGACGGAGGAGGCCTTGGTAACCTTTAATATCAACCTGGGGGAATACATACCCTAAAGCATCGAAAGGAGAAAAATGGGGATCAACGAACTCTTAGAGCTTATGGTATCCGCCAATGCTTCGGACATTCATTTGAACGTATCTGATCATCCCACCCTACGCATTCTCGGCAGGCTGACCCCTCTGCAAGACAGGCCTAGGCTGAACCCCGAACTCATGACGGAGTTTTTTGCCCAGGTTACCTCAGAGGGACAAAGGGAGGTATTCCAAAAGGAAAAGGAACTGGACTTCAGCTACTCTCTGCCCGGGGTGGGGCGGTTCAGGGTCAACGCCTGTCGGCAAAAGGGATGCCTCTCTTTGACCTTTCGATTCATTCATACGGAGGTCCCCTCTATAGAGGCACTGGGCCTGCCGGAGGTCTGTAAGGAGCTGGTTATCAAGCCCCGAGGGTTGATCATGGTCACCGGCCCTGCCGGCAGCGGCAAGTCTACTACCCTGGGGGCGATGATAGAATACCTGAACCAAAGGGAGAGACGAAGGGTTATCACCATTGAGGACCCCATCGAGTTTCAGTACGAGAGTAAGCAATGCGTCATCTCCCAGCGGGAGCTGGGGAGCGATACTAATTCCTTCGCCGCTGCCGCCAAACACGCCCTTCGCCAAGACCCTGATGTCATATTGGTGGGTGAAGTACGGGACACAGAAACGGCTGCGGCGGTCCTCACTGCCGCCGAGACAGGCCACCTGGTTTTAAGCACCAGCCATGCCCCCAGCGCACCCCAAGCAATAGATAGGATCATAGACCTCTTTCCTCCCTATTTACAGAATCAGGCCCGCAACCGTCTATCCACCGTTATTGAGGGCGTCATGTGCCAAGCCTTAGTCCCCCGGGCCGATGGCTCCGGAAGGGTACCGGCGGTGGAGGTGATGCTGGGCTCTGGCGCAGTGAAGAACCTAATCCGGGATGGGAAGACCCATCAGTTGATGAACACCATCCAGATGGCCTTTCGCCAAGGCATGCAAACCCTGGATCAGACCTTGGCCCTCCTCTGCAAAGATGAGATTATCACCCTGGAAGAGGCCACTCTCTGGTGCAGGAGCTCCGAGGAAATGGAGCGGTTCATGAACGCCTCTGGGGAGAATGCCTCCTTCACCAGCGCATTACAGTAATTGAGCCTTAAAGACTGCCCCTCTTATAGTCTCCTCTTAATTATCTGGAGGCCACAAACTTAGGCCTTAAGGGAATTTCCCGCCGGGGATATCCACCCACCCCTCCCTGCTCCAAGTAATGTTTGGCACACCACCGACTTGTAGAATTCCCAATAATAAAGGGGCCTTAGACAACCTCAGGCCCCTTTAAGACACGGGCAGGCGCCTAACTCATAGGAATTAGGCGCCTGTACCAAGGTGGCCGGGGGGAGCCAAACCCCCGGCTTGCTCAACTTGACAGATACTAAGGCTATGGACAAGTTGCGTCACAACTAACTAGCCCAGTGGGATCCCAACTGTAGGCTCGTCCACCACCGGCGGTCTGAACCCTCATGTAATCGGGATAGAGATATTGTGTAGCAACAATATCGGGATCGATGTCGCCGCCTCCACCGGAGCTGAAATCGGAGATTGCGGCTCCCGGCTCAACGGCGGTAAAGGCGTTGTCGGCTATGGCGGCGTCCAAGGCAGCCTGTACGGTCCCAAGCTCGGTGCTGGCCGCCTCAGTTTGACCACTGCCAACAAACTTAGAGACGTTGGGGATCACCACGGCGGCCAGTATGCCTAAAATGGCTACCACCACCAACAGCTCGATTAGGGTGAATCCCTCTTCTCTTCGAAGTAGCTTTTTCATTTTTCACCTCCTTTCCTCTGCCGGCCCCCCCGGCATATTTTCTCTTGGAAGACCTAACAGTTATTAGCTTTATTCCACTATATGCGTAGTAGGCTTAAATGGGAACGTAACCTTAGTACTGAAAGCTGTAAGAACAAAGTACTATCTGGGGGTGTATCAGGCTTTTTTCTATACATAGTGCTAAAATCGGCAGGGGCAAGACGGGGGTCTTTTTGCTTCCGCTCATTGGTCTCAGTCATCCGTTAATTATGATGCAGGAATCTGTAACCGACCCCTGGCTCGGAGATGATCAGCCTTGGGTCTTGTGGGTCGTCCCCCAGCCGCTGCCGCAGGTTCTCTATGAAGACCTCCAAGGACTCTCTAGCATTAAGGTGGTCTCTGCCCCAAATTGTCCTCAACAGGTGTTCTGTGGGCATAACTTTCCCGGCATTGCTCAGCAGGTTATACAGAAGGTCGAATTCCATGTAATTGAGCTTTATTTGCTTGCCGTCTACCCATACTTGACGAAGCTTGGAGTCCACCTTAACCTTCCCAACTTGTAACTCCTGTTGCTTGTGTCTAAAGGGCTTCTGGCATCGGCGTAGCACCGCCTGAACTCGTGCCAGCAGGACTCGATGATTAAAGGGTTTGACCATATAATCGTCGGCTCCCAAATCCAGACCTCTGGCAATGTCTATATCCTCGGCATTGACCGACAGCATAATGAGGGGGACTTCGGAGGTACGTCGGATCTCTTTACACACCTCAAATCCATCCATGTCCGGTAGCCGTATATCCAAAATCACAACATCGGGCCTCTCTTTTTCAAGAATGGCCAATCCAAGGCCACCCTCGGTGGCATGGATTATCTTTGTATTAGGCCATCGTAGCTCAAAGCACATGGAAACTATATCTATTATCTCTGGATCGTCTTCTATCACCAAGACTTTCATCTTAACTCCTTTGTTACTGCTTCCCCCTTTGCCCAGGGCTACCGAAGCTAGTTTGGGTATTAATCTAACACTTATATGGAACATGGCTAAAATATGAAAGGGGGTTGAGAAAGATAAAAAAGTCGTTAAGATTTGGTCAAACGACGGCCCATTAGTACTATCTTACCCATCCTTTCCTTGACAGAGCCTATTCCCAACCCTATAATGGTCTACACAATTGAATATAGTGGTGATAAAGGCAAACCCATCTAAAGGTGGGGGCGCAAAGCTATGGGTCTAAAGTTCGTCGCAAGGGGACTATGACTGCCAGGTTACCGCCAAAAGTGCATAAGACCCGTGGTTTTGCCACGGGGTTTTAATTTTCAGTAGTTGGATAAAAACATCGAGGGGTAATAAAACATATTGGAAAGTTTGAGGGCTGCGCATGGGAGTTAAATTGGAGCAAGAGAGCAAATCGCCTTCCCCCAATGTGTTTGTCATTGTGGCTACAGGCTATGGTTACGACTATAGATTGGTATCGGCCATAAAGTCAGTGGTTGCGGCTTATTTCAAGGGTAGCGATAATACTACAAGAAGAGAGGGTTTACCCTATAAAATGCCCTCTGACGGGACATCTGCTACCCCTTTAGACCGTCCTGAGCTTTTGGAGGCCACACTCCAAGAAAAGATGGACGGGATCTCGCTTAATCCTCTCTCCCCCAGGGAAGTGGAGGTATTGGGGCATATTGCCCGAGGTAATGCTAATAAACAGATAGCCAATGTGTTGGGAATAAGTGAGCAGACGGTCAAGAATCATGTCAGCAGGATTATGGGAAAGATCGATGCCCAGGATCGCACCCACGCCGTAGTTATGGCCATCGAGAAGAGTTGGATTTCCTTGTAGAAGCTATCTTACAAAAGATATCAACCCCCTCATATCTCTATACCGACTAAATTCCTATGTTAGTAAACCTAAAGTACCATTCCTTAGGAGACTGCCGACGCTGTAAAATGTAGGCATGATTATGCTAGGCTTCCTGGGACTGGCGGTTGGCAGCTTCCTGAATGTGGGTATCGACAGGATTCCCAGGGGACAATCCCTCATTAGGCCTCCTTCTCGCTGTGACCACTGCCACCACAGGCTCGGCATAGTGGACCTGGTGCCGGTGCTAAGCTATGTTTGGCTAAGGGGCAAATGTCGGTACTGTGGGACCGGCATTCCCCTGCGCTTGCCCATGGTAGAGCTGGCCAGCGGAGCAATCTTCACTTTTATCGGCTATAAGTACGGTGTAAGCCCCGAGACCGGCATCTTGCTCTTATATTCCTCCATCCTTATTCTCATTTTCTTTATAGACCTGTACAACGGCCTAATCCTTAACAAGCTCATCTATCCCAGCATACTCTTTGCCCTAGCCCTCTCGCCCTTTTGGAGCGGGCTAGGGGTAGAGGGGGCCACCGATAGGTTGCTCAACTCCCTCTTGGGAGGTGGCATCTCCTTCGGTATCCTTTTAGTCATCTATCTATTAAGCCGAGGGGGAATGGGGGGAGGGGATGTCAAACTGGCGGTCTTCTTGGGGCTCATTACAGGATATCCCGTCATATTTGTTACCTTGCTCATCTCCTTTTTGGCGGGGGGCATGATGGCCTCGGCTCTCCTACTCATGAGGGTAAAGAGGGTACACCAAGCCATTCCCTTCGGCCCTTTCATGGCCACTAGCGCCTTGGCAGCCCTATTCTGGGGCCAAAGGATCAGTGATTGGTACTGGGGCCTATTTTAGCCTTCGATCCTCTAAACCTATCGACCCAAAGAGCCCATCCCTTCTGCGTTTGACGGAAGGCCAGTCTTCTGCTCCTCTTGTTAGTACACCCTTGCCCTACCATAGGCTAGGCTCCCCTCTGGTGGATTTAAGGGGTTGTACCCTCTGAAGTATTACTGCCCGGTCGAAACCGCCGGGGCCACAATCTAAATTAATGCTGGGGTTATACGACTCCTCTTGTAGCTAACACCGATAGTACTAAAGGCCTATTACACTGGTACTTGCTACCTATGCGCACGTGATGATAAGGATGTTACCCTTTAGTTAACGTTGCTAAAGTAAGAGGAGTTCTGCTCACAAAAAAGCAAGAAAGGCTAGGGGCCATGGTAAAGCGCTCACCAAAGGAAACGATGTTAACGGCAAGGCAGGTAGCCCAGTTCCTGCAGGTGCACGTGAGCACTATTAGGAGATGGAGCGACCAGGGGATCCTTAAGACATATCGCATAGGTAACCGAGGCGATAGAAGATACAAGTGGAAAGACGTCCTTAGGTTTATCGAGAGCAGGAATGGCAACGCCCATCAGTCCATCACACGAGATTTTAGTTCTCAAGAAATTCTCGATAAGAGCTTCAGCTAAGAGGAACGCAAGCTTTTCCTGTAAATAAAGTTGGGAGGGTTCATACCACAGGGTAGGGGCATGATGATGGCTTCACTTCTAGGCAGGATTTCCCCCTTGGGAGAAAAGGGGTTCTTGATGGTGGAGACCATAATTGCTGTAGGCATCGGTGGGACCGCTATCGTGGTTTTCTTCCTGGCCCTCGCCACCGGTTCTCAAGGGGTGGCCCAAGTGGATGAAAATATCACTATCAGCAATCTGGCCCAGTCCCAAATGGAATTTGTTCACGACCAACCTTACCTCACCGCTCCCACCACCTACCCCACCATAACGCCTCCGGAAGGCTATTCTCTCACCGCCGTTGCAGACCCTGTGCCAGGGGCCGACGACAACATTCAGAAAGTAACGGTCACAGTCTTTAAGCAAGGGGACCAGGTAGTCTTACTGGAAGACTTCAAGTTGAATAACCAATGAAGCTCGGAATACTAAAGAGAGATGAGAGAGGGTTTACCTTGATAGAGATGGCCCTAGCTATCGCTGTGGCTAACTTGATAATAGTGGGAGTATCCTCGGCCTTTTTCCAAATTGTAAAGGATACCGATGAAGGTGTGGACAGGCTGGATGCCCTCCACGATATCGAAATTGCCACTACCTGGCTCAGTCGGGACATCCGCGCCGCCAATACCACAGACCTGGTGGATGGAGCGCCACCAGTAAGCCAGGTTGAATTCCAGTGGACCGAGGAGTGGGGCGGCACTTCAGTACCACACCTGAGCTCCTATAGCTTCTCTGAAACCGACCTCATACGCACCTACGACGGAAGCCAGCTACGGGTGGCGAGCTATGTATCCAATGTGGAATTCTCCCTCAGCGGCAATACAGTTACCGTCACTTTAGAGTCATCGCCAGGCTTCCGAGGCGTCATTGAGGAAAGGACTTACAGCTTCAACCTTAGGCCTACCCCTTAGGAGGATAAGTGATAAGAAAGCATGAAAAAGGACTGGCCTTTATCCCGCTGCTCGTGATCCTTTCTGTAGGGTCTCTGGTCATACCAGCATTCCTTGACCGGCTGGATACACGCCTTATCTCCCCATCCAAGGCCCTGGCCGAGCCTATTGATTATTACTCCGCCGAATCGGGAGCTGAACACGTCCTCTGGCGCCTGATATATGAGGTTGGCTTTGTCAACACCATGAGCTCTGCGAGCCCCACCACTTCATACAACGTGAACGTTAACAACACCGATGTAACAGTGAGCGTTACTATGCTCCCGCCTTACCAGCCGCCCCCACCACCCCTATCCGGCGACGAGGTGTTACGGGTGACTAAGACGGTGAGCCCCACCACCGCCACCCCTGATGTTTCACAGACCTTCACCTACACTATTCAGATAGAGAACCTATCCCAGATCCCGCAAGAGCTGGAGAGGCTAGAAGACCTATTGCCAGTGGCATTCTCCTATGTGCCGGGCTCCACCAGCGGCATAACCACTAGCGACCCCAACATCATTACCGGAGGGCCGCGGGATAAGCTGAAATGGAAATACACGCCCAATATTCCCTTTCAGCCCGGTGAGATAAAGACCCTAACCTTCCAGGCCACCGCCACACCCTCCGAGGCGGTTTATTGTAACGAGGCAGAGGCTGACCCAGAAGATGGAAAAAAAAGCACAAGCGGTCCCACCGCCAAGATTACTGTGGGTAACCCCGAAAGCACCCTCTGCGCAGAGTTTGGGGCGGAGCTGACCAAGACGGTGACCCCAGAAATTGCATTGCCTCTAAAGCCTACCACCTTTACCTACACCATAACCGTGGAGAATATCGGGTCTGTGAAAGTGAATCTGAAGAACCTTGAAGACGTTTTACCCCCCGGGGGCTTCACCTATGTAAGCGGCTCCAGCAGCGGTATCACCACTTCCGATCCTACCCAGCAGCTGGAACCAGACGGCCGATGGAAGCTCAAATGGACTTTCCCCCCTAAATTACGTATCAACCCTGGTGAGATCAAGACCCAGACTATTCAAGCCCAAGCTACCGTGGACACTGGCATCTACTGTAACGAAACCTGGATAAAACTGGAGGCGCCAACCGAGTGGATTTATAGCTGGCCCACCGCCTGTGTGACCGTCCCTGCCGGCTTCGATATAGAGGCCGATTCAGGGACTATTACCATTAGGGCCCACATTTTAATATCCGGGAACACCTTCGATGTGCGCTCCTGGCAGATAGAATAGGAAGCTCAACCACGAGAAACGCCTCCTCAAGAACCTCAGTCCCTTACTTTTGGGCTACCCCAGTAGGACTAAATCTCTATACAAATCCAGCTATTGAAGTGATAGTTTTAATAAGAGACGTGAAAATAGAGTTATTCAGCAAAGGAAAAGTGAGGCATTAAAGCATCCAGTGAGGCTGCTGAAGTAGCAAACTTCACTAAATGTTTATTGAACTTAACGAAACATTGAGGTTCTTTGACTCTTTCTTTTACTGGATGTAGGTAAGCTAGTTTCGTGAAAGAAATAACTGAATAGATTAGTTTTGCGGGGACGAGGAACCGGGTTCCGTATGTGGGCACTTAGAACCCGGGGAGTCAGTAGTGCAACCGACCGAAAGGTCGGTTTTTTTAATAGTCAGTCAATGCGTAAAGGAAGCGTAAAGGAATCTAGTCTGTGGAAAGGAGGATGCGATGATAGGAATAATCGATAGGCTTAAAGGAAATCCTCTTCACTGGGCGATTGTCCTCGGCCTAATCGGGGCACTGGTGATGGGCTTTGTAGTGGCCAGCACCGTCACGTCCACCAACCTGGGCAACACTAACATCAAGCTGGCTACCGAGAGCTTTGTGGATGACGCCGACACTACGGTAAGCGGTGTGGGGATCGTCGTGCTTGCGTCAGGCGCAAGCGCCCAGACCAGTGTAGAGGCCTTCACCACCTTCGGGGCACTCAACAACGCCCTGACGGCCGGCAACTACGCCTACAGGTTCGATGTGCAGGAGGTCGTCGCCGCCAGCTGGGCCGTAAGCCAGACCTACGAGATCAAGGTCTATGAGACCACTAGCGGCACTACCT
>JAZGDP010000103.1:0-7067 GCA_036477885.1 Dehalococcoidia bacterium | reverse complement strand
GTCGGAATTAACGAGGCGATATGCCTGACTTTTGCTCACCCCGAATATATTTCCGATCTCTGTGTATGAGTAACCACCGTCTTTGAGTTGCTTTGCTTTCTTGCGCCTCTTCTCAGTTTCGCTTTTCCTTCCACGGCGGGGCGGAGCAGTCGACCGATGGTCAGGGGGTTGGTTTTCAGTCACAGACTTGCGACCGGAATAAGTGGGGGGTCGGACCGAATCACCGAAGGTACGACTCAGGGCCTCGGACCAGAACGAGGGCTTGATATTCTCCATCAGGGTACCTTCAATGTCTTGACCCGGAGCCACTACCCAAACTGCTCTCTTCTTCCGGGATGCTCCTACTCCTGCAAATGCAGCCCTCGCACTGTTCATAATAGGCCTTAGCTGGGGGCGGTCGAAGCCTTGGGTAAACGGCCCTGGCTCTTTGACGAGTATGACGTCGGCTTCGGATATAATGTTGCGGTCCAGATGAGCGGGGTTCTGTACATCGAAAATCAGGGTATGCCGACGATGTCGTGAGAGGTTGACCAAATCACCAACGGTCCTTCCCTGCGCGGTCTGAGTCGCCCTGGCGTGGAACATCCTGTAGGACTCCGGGATATAGATCACGGCATTTGGAGGTACATCAAAAGGATTATCGGCTAACCCGTACCAATCTGGCAATATTCGCCTAGCCTTTGGGGGGAGATCAATGGCATAGGGAGGCGCTATATCTCGTTTAAGATCCTGGATGCGGCAGCAAAGTACTGTCTTTCCCTTGCCACGGTGACCCAATACCACGACAACCGATGGGTGAGGAATTAGCCGAGCCAGAGGAAGATCCGGCGGATCCCTTGGGGGAGTTTCACTGAAGAGGGAGTTCGTATCAAGACCCAAAGACCTTCTCAATGCGTCAAGGGCCTCGTCGAAAGGCTTGCTCAAACTGTCTTCCCACTGTTGGCTGAAGGCGAAATCGCTCATAGCTCACTCCTTCCAGGACAGTGAGCATGAGCTATGGAAACCTCAAAAAAGGACTCCAAATTGTGGTGTGGGAAAGTTACGATTGGTGGAGCTGGGGGGATTCGAACCCCCGACCTCCTGACTGCCAGTCAGGCGCTCTCCCAACTGAGCCACAGCCCCACCTTTCTCGCTGGATTAATATATCAAACCCCCAGGGGAACTGCAAGCCAATCTAAGAGGGAGGGAATAGGCTCATGGAGTCCACAGGAAGGAAAGCCAAACCCAAAGCCGAAGAACGCTAGTCCTCTTCGCCGGGTACAGTCGCCTTACTCATCCACTCCATTGGAGTAATATCATTTACATCAGTGGATGCCGCGCCGGGACCCCGGCACGACGAGGGTATTTATCTGGGGTGGTAGCTACCTTTTCAACTATGACCAAGACCCTGGGCGGCTCCAGCTCATCCAGCTCTACCCGTCTAACCTCCTGCACCTCGCCCCCCAACAAGCGTAGGGCCTTTCCCGAGCGTGCGATTTCCCCTTCGGCTGAGGCCATTTTCTGAGCTATCACTCTGCCTCCTAATTTACAGAAGGGCAGGGTAAGCTCCATGAGGGTGGGCAGTGGCGCTACCGCTCGACAGAGGACCGCATCATATCTTTCCCGATGAGCCTCGCTGCGAGCCAGATCCTCGGCCCGACTGGTTAGCACCTCCACATCCCTCAGCCCAAGACTAGTTACTACACTCTGTAAGAAGGCGGTCTTTTTCCCCACCGAATCCATGAGGCCCAAATGGATGTGGGGCCAAAGAATCTTTATAGGCAACCCCGGCAACCCTGCTCCACTGCCCACATCCAGCAGGCGCCTGGCCGGGGGATTCATATCCAATAAGGCCTGCACTACGGTGAGAGAATCGAGGAAGTGTTTCTTTTGCACGCTATCTCTTTCAATAATGCGAGTAAGATTCACCCGCTTATTCCACTCCCTCAGCTGCTCATAATACTGCTGGAACAAATCAACCTGTCCCGAGGTGAGGTGAAGGCCCAGCTTTCGCGCCCCTTCTACAAGCTTCTCCATAGCTAACCCTTGTCAAGTCCCCTGCAACGGCTACGAGGAAAGTATATCACCACCCAATTGGCTTAAATAGGTCGAACCTTATGGTATAGAATAAGGTTTCGGTTGACAGGCTCGTAGGCAGCGGAATAGAATTAGGGAGCGTTAAACCCCTTTTCCTTTAACGGGGGCTGGCGCTGGGAGGAACAAACCTAATATACTAAACCCCAGGGTATTAGGTAGAGTAGCGAACTAGTTAAGGAGGTGGCACTATGACTACCAAAGCCTTTGTGCTTATTGAGACGGCGGTGGGCAAAACAAGGGAGGTATCAAACGCCCTCCAAAACGTTGAGGGGATGAAATCCGTGGATGCAGTAACGGGGCCCTATGACATCATCGCTATAATGGAAGCGGATGACCTAAACACTATAGGAAACGCCGTAACCAGCAAGGTGCATACCGTTAACGGGGTGGTGAGAACGGTTACTTGCCTTGCTTTAGGCTTCCCACAATGAAGAAGGGCTCCTGCTAATTGAGGGTGTTATCCCTAGAATAGAAGACCACTACTGCCAATGGTGGCCTGAGGCCCTTTAATTGAAGGGATGAACTTGTAATAATGACCCTAAAGGCGGGCGTTCAACTCCACATAAAGGAGGGGATTCATGGACTTTCGCTTTAACCCCGAAGATGAAGCCTTCAGAAAGGAGCTGGTGGATTTTATCAAAAAGGAGCTCCCCACCGATTGGAAGGGGGGGTGGGACCTCTTCGCTGCCGCGGAAGATTTTCAAGAGGAGCTAAGGTGGCGGCGCAAACTGGCTGACAAGGGCTGGCTGGCCATGGCCTGGCCAAAGGAATATGGGGGGCAAAACGCATCGGAATTCAGCCAAGCCATCCTCACCGAAGAGATGTCTTATTGGGGTGCGCCGGGGCAGGATATCTTCGGGGTGGCCATGCTGGGCCCCACCCTGATGGTCCACGGCACCGAGGAGCAGAAGAGACAATTCCTGAACAGGATAGCTAAAGCAGAGATGATATGGTGTCAGGGATACAGCGAACCCGGTGCAGGCTCGGACCTGGCGTCTCTCCAGACCAAGGCGGTGCTGGACGGCGATGACTATGTTATCAACGGCCAAAAAATATGGTCCAGCTATGCCCAATACTCCGACTGGATGTTTGTCCTGGCCCGCACCGATCCCGAAGCACCTAAACATAAAGGCATCAGCTTCTTCCTGGTAGACATGAAAAGCCCTGGATTAACCGTTAGACCCATACAGGAGATGAGCGGCCGTGCCCATTTCAACGAGGTGTTCTTCGATAACGTGCGGGTACCCAAGGAGAACGTGTTGGGGGAGATGAATAGGGGTTGGTATGTGGCCATGACCCTGCTGGACTTCGAACGCTCAGGCGTGGAGCACCCTGCCTACGATAAGCGAACCCTGGAGAACCTGGTGGAATACGCCAAGGAAACTAAATACAACGGCGATGCTCTTATAAAGGACCCCCTCGTTCGCCATAGGCTGGCAGATATAGCCATCGACATAGAGACCTGCCGACTTTTAGCCTATCGCATCGCCTGGATGAAAAGCAAAGAGATGCATCCCAACTATGAGGCCTCGGTGGTTAGGGTGCTTAACACCACAACGACCCAGCGCTTGTCTAATTTGGGACTGCAGCTTCTAGGCCTCCTGGGGCAGCTGGCGCCGGGCTCCAAGTGGGCGCCCTTGGAAGGAAGGTTGGAGTATCACTACCTGTTCAGCGTGTGCTATAGCATAGAGTCCGGAACCTCGGAGATACAGCGGAACATCATCGCCATCAGGGGATTGGGGCTGCCCCGATAGAGCAATCCCCAAGCCTGGCTCTATTATGAGCCTTAACTGGGCTTTTGGCAGAAGCAAAATACTCGGCAATGTACCTTGAATGGTCCCCAAACTAGCTACTAAAGGGAAGGCCTATCTAATTAGGAGCGCAGCATGAATTTTCGGTTCACCCCCGAGGAAGAGTCTTTTCGAAAAGAGGTGAGGGAGTTCCTGCAGCGAGAGCTGCCCCTCGACTGGGAGGAGTGCTGGGACAATACCGTTGAAGACGAGTCCTGGGAATTCGAAAAGCATATGCGCCACAGGCTGGCGGAGAAGGGGTGGCTGGCCATGACCTGGCCCAAGGAATACGGCGGCCAGGGCGCCTCCTACCTGAAGCAGGCCATCCTATCCGAGGAGATGAGCTATCTTGGAGCACCGGGACGGGATGTGGAGGGAGTTGCCACGCTGGGCCCCACCCTTATCATTTACGGCACCGAGGAGCAGAAGAAGAGGCATTTAAGAGGCATAGCCCGAGGAGAGGTGGTGTGGTGCAGTGCCTTTAGTGAGCCCGGCGCAGGCTCCGACTTAGCCTCCCTCCAGACCCGAGCGGTGCTGGACGGCGACGACTATGTCATCAACGGTCAGAAGATATGGACCAGCGCCGCCCATCGGGCCCACTGGATGAATGTCTACGTTAGAACAGATCCCGATGCCCCAAAACATAAGGGCATCACCTGTTTTCTCCTGGACATGAAGACCCCAGGAATTACCCTTCGCCCCATAATCACCATGGTGGGGCGTCGGACCTTCAGTGAGGTCTTCTTTAAGGATGTCCGAGTGCCCAAGGAAAATATGTTGGGGGAGCTTAACCAGGGCTGGTACGTGGCTATGAGCGCCCTAAACTCCACTCGATCGCTGCTGGATTTCCCCACCTGGGCAAGTCGGGTCTTAGAACATGTGGTGGACTACGCCAAGGAAACCAAATATAATAGGCGCCCCCTTTACCAAGACCCCATAGTCCGTCACAAGCTATCGGAGATAGCCATCGAGACAGAGATCGGCCGTCTACTGGGCTATAATATAGCCTGGATGCGAGATAAAGGGCTGGCGCCAGACTACCATATCCCTATAGGCAAGACCTTCGGCTCCGAGGTGTTACTGCGGGCTACCAATGTGGGAATGCAGGTCTTGGGCCTAAGCTCTCAGCTAAAAAGGGGCTCTAAATGGGCGACTATCCAGGGCCGCCTGCACTATATGTATCTGCAGGCTATGGCCTTCACCATCTACGATGGCACCTCAGAGATCCAAAGGAATATCATCGCCACCAGGGGACTGGGGTTGCCCCGATAACCATCTCATGCTGGTAGAGATCAGTGTCAGATATGTAAATTCCCTTTCTATGTAGCCGCCTCAACGACGACGATGCTAAACCTTCCCCTTTAGAAGCTGGACGAAGCCATATATACTTAAAGGGCAGGACTCGCTTAGAGGGGACAATCCATGGATTTCAGGTTCAGTGAGGGTGAATTAGCCTTCAGAGAAGAGGTGCGAAGCTTTCTGGAGCAAGAGCTGCCCCCAGACTGGGAGGAGGAGTGGGACCAGGCCGTCGCCGATGAGTTTTGGGAATTCGAAAAGTATATGCGCCGCAAACTGGCTGAGAAGGGCTGGCTGGCCATGAACTGGCCCAAGGGATACGGCGGCCAGAGCGCCTCCCATGTGCAGCAGGTCATCTTCGCCGAGGAGATGACCTATCGGGGTGCGCCAGGGCGGGATATCGCAGGGGTGGATACCCTGGGCCCAGGCCTCATTAAATATGGCACAGAGGCACAGAAGAAGCAACACTTGGGGGGCGCAGCCCGAGGCGAGGTATTGTGGTGTGGTGCCTTTAGCGAGCCCGGCGCAGGCTCCGACTTAGCCTCCCTCCAGACCCGAGCGGTGCTGGACGGCGACGACTACGTCATCAACGGCCAGAAGACATGGACCAGCGCCGCCCATCGTGCTGATTGGATGTGGGTCTTTGTTAGAACAGATCCCGACGCCCCAAAACACAAGGGCATCACCTGTTTTCTCCTGGATATGAAGACCCCAGGTATTACCCTTCGTCCCATAGTAACCATGACAGAGCGCAATACCTTTTGCGAGGTGTTCTTCGACAACGTTCGGGTGCCCAGGGAAAATATGCTGGGGGAGCTTAACCAGGGCTGGTACGTAGCTATGACCACCCTCAACCACGACAGGGCACGGGTGGATTACTGTAGCTGGGCAAGGCGGGTATTAAAGCATGTGATGGATTACGCTAAAGAAACCAAATATAATGGGCAGCTCCTTTCCCAAAACCCCGTGGTTCGACATAAGCTATCGGAGATAGCCATAGAGGTAGAGATTGCCCTCCTAATGGTCTATAATATAGCCTGGATGCGGGATAATGGGCTTCCGGTAGATTATTATTCTATACCTATTACCAAGCTCTTCTGCACCGAGGTGCTACAGCGGGCCACCAATGTGGGAATGCAGGTCGTAGGCCTAAGCTCCCAGCTAAAAGGGGGCTCTAAATGGGCAGCTCTTGAGGGACGCCTGCAAAACATGTATCTATATGCCGTTTCTCCCACCATCTACGATGGCTCCTCGGAGCTTCAGAGGAACGTGATCGCCATCAAGGGTCTGGGGCTACCTCGATAAAGGCAATCTAGCAGAGTTGAGGCGAGGGAGGTAAATAGAAGGATGGATTTTTACTTCACACCAGAGGAAGAAGAATTCCGCAAGGAACTAAGAGCCTTTCTCCAAGAACAGTTGCCCAGCCATGTGGATAGTTATGGAAACCTAAGGGGTGAGGATAGATGGAAATGTGAGCTTCAGATGCGCCGCAAGCTGGCGGATAAGGGATGGCTAGCCATGAGCTGGCCCAAGGAATACGGCGGCCAGGGTGCCTCCTTTACCAAGCAAGTGGTATATGCCGAAGAGATGGTCTATCATGATGCCCCAGGGCGGGACTCCTTCGGGATCGGCATGCTGGGTCCCACCCTGATGATCTACGGCACCGAGGAGCAGAAGAGACAGTATCTGGGGGGCATCGCCCGGGGGGAGGTGGTATGGTGCCAGGGCTACAGCGAGCCCGGCTCAGGCTCCGACCTGGCCTCCCTTCAGACCCGAGCGGTGCTGGACGGCGACGATTACGTCATCAACGGGCAGAAGATATGGACTAGCGGGGGGCATCGCGCCGACTGGATGTTTCTTCTGGCCCGCACCGACCCCGAGGCTCCCAAACACAAAGGCATCAGC
>JAZGDP010000102.1:0-2580 GCA_036477885.1 Dehalococcoidia bacterium | reverse complement strand
TCACCCAGAAGGAGACCCTTAAAGGGACTAGAGGTGGTGAGCAAGGCGGAGTGGTTATCCATAGTGTGCGGGCCCCGGGCCTCGTCGCTCACCAAGAGGTGATCTTAGGCGGGGTGGGGCAGACGTTGACCATACGCCACGATACCATCGGGCGAGAATGTTACATACCAGGGGTTCTCAGGGCCATTAAGGAGGTTACTCGCCTTAAAGGGGTAACCTATGGACTGGAGAACCTGCTGGGTTTGTGAGGAGAGCGGTGAAGGGCTTGAATGTCGTCATTGTTGGAGCCACCGGGCTAGTGGGCCAGGAGTTTCTCAAGATATTGGAGCAGCGGAAGTTTCCCCTGGGATCCGTCCGCTTATGCGCTTCAGATAGGTCTATTGGCAAGAAACTTTATCTCAATCATCAAGAACTGGAGGTAGAGGAGACCGCCACCGATTCTTTTCAGGGCATAGACCTGGCCCTCTTCTCGGCGGGTGCCGACGTGAGCCGCTATTTCGCCCCTATAGCCAATAAGTTCGGTGCTGTTGTGGTGGACAACAGCGCTGCCTTTCGTCTGGAGCCTGGCGTGCCCTTAGTGGTGCCGGAGGTAAATAGGGAGGACGCCAAGGAGCATAAGGGCATTATAGCCAATCCCAACTGTTCCACTATTGAGATGGTCATGGTGCTTAATCCCATCCATAAGGTGAACCCCATAAAGCGAGCGGTGGTCTCCACCTATCAATCGGTATCCGGCACGGGAGCCTCTGCCGTGGAGGAGTTAAGCAATCAAGCGAAGCTGATCCTGGAAGGGAAGGATGCCCCGCCTCATGTCTACCCTCATCAGATAGCTTTTAACGTACTACCTGAGGTCGATGTCTTCCTGGACAACGGCTACACCCGGGAGGAGTGGAAGATGGTGGAGGAGGCTAAAAAGATCATGCACGATGATGATATTCAAATCTCCGCCACCTGTGTGCGGGTGCCAGTGTTTATAGGGCACAGTGAGGCCATCCATATAGAGCTCACCCATCCCATGGACCCTGTGGAGGTGCGGCGAATATTGACCGAGTCCCCCGGGGTGAAGGTGCTGGATGACCCAGCCCTGAGTCTTTACCCCCAGCCATGGTCTGTGGCGGGCTTAGATGAAGTTTTTGTCGGGCGAATCCGCCGGGATGCCTCCCATCCCAATGGATTGGTGATGTGGGTGACGGCGGACAACGTTCGCAAAGGGGCAGCTCTCAATGCGATACAGATAGCGGAGGGCCTCATCGAGGAGGGGCATATTTAATATAGATAGGTATAAGGAAGTGGCGAAATGGAAACACTAGGACGCCTTATAACGGCTATGGTAACTCCCTTCGACGAGAAAGGGAATGTAGCCTATGAGCAGGCTAAGCGATTGGCCTTGGCATTGCTGGATTCGGGCAGTGACGGCGTAGTGGTCTCGGGGACTACGGGGGAATCGCCAACGTTGACTACCGAGGAGAAGCTGCGCCTCCTCTCCGAGGTGAAGGGGGCAGTAGGCGACCGAGGGGTGGTGGTGATGGGCAGCGGAACCTACAGTACGTCGGAGAGCGTGGAGCTGACCAAAGAGGCGGAGGGGGCAGGAGCCGATGCCGCCCTTCTGGTGGTCCCCTATTACAACAAGCCCCCTCAGGAGGGGCTGTTCAGGCATTTCAAGACTATAGCTGAGAGCACCTCCCTCCCTTGCATCCTCTACAATGTGCCCAGCCGCACCATCACCAATCTGGCCGCCGATACGGTGGTCAAGCTGAGCCAGGTGGATAACATCGTGGGGCTCAAGGAGGCCAGCGGGAATTTGGAGCAGATAACCAAGATAGCATCTCAGGCGGGGGACGACTTTCTAATATACAGCGGAAACGACGGCGATACCATGCCCATGATGGCCTTGGGCTGCTACGGCGTCATCAGCGTGGCCTCTCACTTGGTGGGCCTTCAGATCAAGGAGATGATAAATAGGTGCGTGGAGGGGAGGACGGCGGAGGCGGCCGCTATCCACAAAGATTTGCTGCCCATCTTCAAGAACCTGTTCGTGGTCTCCAACCCCATACCGGTGAAGTACGCCCTCAACATGGTGGGCTTCGATGTAGGTCTGCTCCGATTGCCCTTAGTGAGCGCCGACCCCAAGTCCGCCGAAATCATACGTGAGACCCTCAAGAAGTATCGAATAGATCTGCCCGTGGAGGCGAAGGTGGGGTCCTTATAGGACTGCATTGGAGAGTTTAGGTTCCATGACCTCACCATGTCACCCTGAGCGAAGCGAAGGGCCTCTGGCGTAAGATTCTTCGCTTTGCTCAGAATGACGCCTGCAGGTATTGGGCGCCCCAACGTTTCCTAAGGGGCTTATTGAAGGGGGAGGGGTGGCTGTAGCCATTTACCCGTCTCGTTGACGTGGATCTTAGTGAGCCACTTGACCCAATCGAACCCCCGCTTCCCCGGCCCCACCACCCTGAGGGGGAAGCCGTGGGAGTGGGTGATGACCTCGCCTCCTACATGGGTGGCCAGCAACGAGCGCTCCGCCTCGGCCAGGGAATAGCGCCGATAATACCCCGTTACCGATTCGAAGGTTATGCTTTT
>JAZGDP010000101.1:0-4654 GCA_036477885.1 Dehalococcoidia bacterium | reverse complement strand
GCTGGATTTCAGCGAGGCCTTGAAGCAGCTAGCCCAAAAATCAGGGGTAAAGCTCCCTGAAAGGCGAGGCGAAAAAGATAGGGGCCTAAATAGATATCACGAGTTAAACGGTGCCGCTACCGAGTATTTCCACCGCGAGCTTCTCACCTCCCCCTCTGCCGAGATGCCTCGTCGTTATTTAGAGGGTAGGGGAATAGCCCAGGCTACCATAGAGAGTTTTCAACTGGGTTTTAGCCTTAACAGTAGCGATGCTTTGAGCAGACACCTCATTAAGGGGGGATATTCGGAGGAAGAACTCCTCGCTATAGGATTGGCTCGCTCCGGAGGGGACGGGGGCATTCACGATATGTTTCGCAATAGGCTGATGTTCCCCATCAGGGATGAGAGGGGACATGTGGTGGGCTTCGGGGCCAGAGCCTTGGATGAGAGCTTACCCAAATACATAAACTCGCCTCAGGGCCCATTGTTCGACAAAGGCTCTGTTCTTTACGGCATAGACCGCGCCAGGGCATCCATACGCACCAGCCATGTGGCGGTGATAGTGGAGGGTTATATGGACGTCCTAATGGCACACCAGCACGGCTTCGACAACGTGGTGGCGTCTATGGGCACCGCCTTAACGGAAAGGCAGGTGAAGAATTTGCAGCGCCTTGCTCCAGAGGTGGTCATGGCCCTGGATGCCGATACTGCGGGTGACGACGCTACTCTGCGCAGCCTGGAATCCTCCTGGCACATATTTGACCGAGTGGTCATCTCCTCCCGAGGACGGCTGGACCTGTATCAGCGCACCCCTAACCCGTTGATAAAGATTATAGAGCTGCCTCGGGGAGAGGATCCCGATGAGGTCATAAAGCAGGGGGTAGAGCTCTGGCAGGAGTTGGTGAAGGGAGCTCAACCACTACTGGATTACCTCATGGAGGCGGTGATCACTAGGACTAATCTGGAAGGCCCTGGAGCCAAGATGGCTGTGGTGGAACGCCTCTTTCCTCTAATAGCCAAGATGGAGGACCCCTTCGAGCAGGATCGGTACATTCAAAAGTTGGCTCAACGGCTGGAGGTGAGTGAGGCTACCTTAAAGGTGGGCTTATCCAAGCTACCTAGACGGAGGGCTAAACGTTCTACTATAGGAGAGGGCGGTAAGGCGGCCCCCGGTTCAACCCCTGCATTAACTGGAAGCGACCCAGTGGAAGAGCATTGTCTCTGTCTATTATTGCGCTACCCTGAGTTGGAGGAGATGGGTAAAAACCTCTCCCATGAGCTTTTTCGCCATACCGAGAATAGAGAGATTTTCGACAGGTGGTTATACAATCGGGCTGTGGAGGGTCTTCAAAACTCCCTGGATGGCCCCCTAAGGGAGCACCTAGAGAGCCTGCTAAGCTCTACCCTTCCACCAACGACCACTGAGGAGGAGCGTAAAAGGGCCTTCAGTACCTGTATCCGCCGGTTGGAGGAGCGGCGACTGAGGGAGCTCAAGACTCAAGAGGCGGAGCTTCTATCTCAGGAAACGGTGGTGGGGGAGGAGCTAGCGGAGCTTCAGCAAAAAGCGGTGGAGGTTAACGCCGAGCTGAGAAAGATATTTATGCCGTAATATAACACTGGTGAAATAATGGAACGAGAGATTAAGAACATGGGCCGAAAAAGCAAAGACAAAAAACGTGAGGAAGATACAAAAGAGCCTCTATCGCAAGGGAAGAAACGCCTCTCCTTGATGAGTGGGGTTGTAAAAGATGAAGTGTCTTCTAGCGGCTCTAAACTCAAAGATGTGAATTTGCTGTTGGGGAGCGTGACCGGTAAAGATGCTGTTGTGAAGGTGAGGAAACCGAAAGTAGGCTGGCCAAGAAAGAATGTTTTGGAGCTTGAGCCGGGAAGTAGGATCGATTTAGCCCAAACCATCGAAACCGAGATGGTCGATGACCCCGTAAGGATGTATTTACGGGAGATAGGCAGGGTGAGCCTCCTAAGCGCCCGAGAGGAACGAATCTTGGCTCGAAGAATGGAGGGAGGCAAACACATCACAAAGCTGGAACATAAGCTCTCCAGCCTTCGGGATGGCCATGTATCGGCTGCAGCTATCATAGAAGCATTTCTAGAGAGAATAGGCAACGTTTCCCTCTTGATTAATACTTTAGGGGAGGAGTTGTCTCTGTCTCCACCTCTAACCCTGGCTCAGATTACCAGTCACTTCAAGTTCCGAAACGCCATAGAGGGGGAGCTTGACCGGGAGATGATGGAGACCATCTCCATGAAAATAGACAACGCCATAGCGGATGTAGGACACTCCATCGTCGCTCTCTCCTTAGATACCAGGCTTTTGCCCTTAGAGCTTTCGGAGATAGTGAGGCAGGATATAACCCTCGCCGAATTGGAGGAGCTTATTGAAAAGGGAGACATACTGGCAAAACTGGAGCCTTGGGAAACCGTATTCAGCACCCACTTTAACCGAATCAAGGAAGAAGGCCTTAGGGCTCAAAGGCACTTAACCGAGGCTAATTTACGCCTGGTGGTCAGTGTAGCCAAGAAGTATATCGGCAGGGGCATGTCCCTGTTGGACCTCATCCAAGAAGGCAACATAGGCCTCATTCGGGCGGTGGAGAAATTCGATTACAGAAAAGGATACAAATTCAGCACCTACGCCACTTGGTGGATACGTCAGGCTATAACCAGGGCCATTGCCGACCAGGCACGAACCATTCGGATACCTGTTCATATGGTGGAGACCATAAACAAGCTTCTGCGAGTAAACCGCCGTTTGGTTCAGGAGTACGGCCGGGAGCCTACCAGCGAGGAGATAAGCAAGGGTATGGACATATCTCCGGAGAAAGTCAGAGATATCATGAAGATTTCTCAAGAGCCGGTATCTCTGGAGACCCCGGTGGGGGAGGAGGACGACAGCCACTTGGGGGACTTCATTGAGGACAACACCGCCATGGCTCCTGCCGACGCCGCTTCCCACCAACTCCTCAAGGAGCAGGTGGAGATGGTATTATCCACCCTCAACTATAGGGAGAGGAGGGTGCTTAAGCTGCGCTTCGGCCTGGAGGATGGCAGGAGTAGAACCCTGGAGGAGGTGGGGCGAGAGTTCGGCGTCACTAGAGAGAGGATACGCCAGATAGAGGCAAAGGCCTTGAGGAAATTGCGTCACCCCAGTCGCAGCCGCAAGCTCAAGGATTTTCTGGAATAAATCCTAAAAGGATACCACCTGGGAGGAAGAGCGAGACAAGTTTGGTAAAAGATGTATCGAGACCTTTGCCGAATACGCTCCTAACCTGAAAGACATCATCATCGACTATAAGTTCATTTCGCCTTGGGACATAGAAAGCACTATAGGCATGACCGGGGGCCATATCTTCCATGGGGACATTCTGCCCGACCAGAGCTTCTCCCTGAGATACCTTTCCGGCTGGTCTGACTACCGCACCCCTATTAGAAGCCTGTATCTATGTGGCTCAGGGACCCACCCTGGGGGCTGTGTCTTTGGTGCTCCGGGATACAACGCCGCTAATGAGATCATAAAAGATTGGAAAGAGGGAAGCATCGAAAGGCAAAGTGACCCAAAACTATGCCTGATGTCGATGGGAAAACCGATATCCATCCCCAACGCTTATCCTCTCCTTATAGCTTGAATTCATCCTCTATCCCCCGTTTATGAGGTAGTCCTTGTGACAAGGAAACGACTTCTGATTATAGGGGCGGGCCCATATGGGCTCTCTCTTGCTGCCTATGCCAAACATCGGGGGGTGGACTTTTTACTGTTAGGGGAGCCCATGGCTTTCTGGAAGAACCACATGCCGAAGGGAACGCTCCTTCGCTCTCCTACTGGTTGGCACATCGACCCTATGGGCAGACATACCCTTGAACATTACGTCCACAACATGGGCCTCAACAAAAGGGAGATAATCCCAATAGCTCTCGAGCTTTTTCTGGACTACGTTAAGCAATTCCAGGAGGGAAATCGCCTCCAGGCTCAGACTTCCTTGGTTCAAGAGCTGAGATGGAAGGAAGGGATGTTCGAGGCTAAATTAGACAACGGTAATAGCGTCCTCGCCGAAAAGGTAGTGGTAACACCGGGGTTGAGGTACTTCAAGAATATCCCCGAGGAGATTATCGGAACTCTGCCAGCCGATCGCTATTCTCACTCCTGCGAATTGACAGACTTTCACTTCCTCAGAGGGAAACGCTGCTTAATAGTCGGTGGAAGGCAGAGCGCCTTTGAGTGGGCTGCCCTCATTAGTGAACAGGTCGGTGCCGAGGTAGACCTCTCTTATCGCCATGACACGCCTAAATTTGCAGAGTCGGATTGGTCCTGGATTGGTAGAATGATGGACTCTACAGTTCAAACACCAGGGTGGTTTCGCAACCTGTCTCCTGGCGAAAAGGAGGCAATAAGGCAGAAGTTCTGGGCCGAGGGCAGGCTGAAGGTTGAGGCTTGGCTGGAGCCCAGGATCAAAAGGGGTAACATAAACCTATGGCCGTCCTCAAAAGTAGTCCACTGTGCAGAACTGTATAACGGTGACCTGGATGTGAAGCTAAATACTGGTGTATCCCTAAAGGTGGATCACGTGATTCTAGCAACCGGGTATAGGGTGGACGTGAGTAAAGTCCCTTACCTCGGCAATGAATGTGCACTGCCCGGCTTGCAAACGGCCGATGGCTT
>JAZGDP010000100.1:0-5290 GCA_036477885.1 Dehalococcoidia bacterium | reverse complement strand
CCAGCCCTCGCTGGAAGTGGGCCACCGCCTCCTCGTAGGCGTAGGTAGTCAGCGCCCTCTCGCCGGCCAGAAGGGAGTAGCGTAGCAGCTTCTCGGTACCGAGTACTTCTTGGGCTTCGGCGAAATGTTGCGCCAGCTCTGCGGCATGGGCTTCTGCTTGGTCGCCGTAGAGCTTTTCCAGGGCCTTGGCGATACGGGCATGGAGACGCACTCGTCTCGTTAGAGAAAGCTCCCCGGTGAGGGTCTCCTGAATCAGTGCGTGGGTGAATTGATATCGGCCCATAACCTGGGGCAACTCCTCTACGATTCGGGCCTCCAGCGCCTCCTCTAGCACATCCAGAAGCATGTCCTCGGTGAGGTCTTCTATCAGAGGCTGCACCTGGCGCAACTCGAACTCTCTCCCGATGACGGCAGCTATAGTCAGGGTCTGGTTGCACCGCTCCGACAGCCGGTTAAGTCGTCGACCAATAACCTCCCTCACCCCCTCGGGTATCCGGACAGTCCACGACTCCCGCTTCCTCGCCTCATCGGTAAGCTCTTCCTCCTGCACCAGCAGACGTACAATCTCCGTCACGAAGAGGGGATTACCCTCCGTCTGGGTATAGACTGCCTCTACCAGGCCTGCAGGAGGTTCCTTCGCCGAGGTGAGCTCTATAAAGCGGCCCACGTCCTCCTGCTTTAGGCCCCTAAGCAGAATCCTCTGGAAGAGGCGCTCTTTGGTCAGCTCGCCCAGGACCTCGGCCAAGGGGTGCTTGCGGGAGATCTCCACGTCTCTGTAGGTGCCAACTACAAGTAGCCGGCTCCTTGCTAGCTCTCGAGCCAGGAACTGCAGAAGCAGCAAGGATGACTCGTCGGCCCAGTGGAGGTCGTCTAGCACGAGCACCAGGGGTTTTGTTTGCGAGGCACCCTTCAAGAACGATGTGATAGAGTCGAAGAGTCGGAAGCGGGCTGCCTCAGGCTCCAGCTTGGGTGGCGGCTCCAGGTCAGGCAGCCGTTCTTTCACATCGGAGATGATTTCGGCGATATCTGCGGCGCCTGTCCCCATCTCGGAACGTAGCTGGTCAGGGTCATGTTCTCTAACGTATGACCTGATGGCCTGCACCCAGGGCCAATAGGGCGGCACTCCTCGGCCCTCGTAGCATCGACCCCACAGTACCTGGGCCTGGCGAAGGCCGGTGTATGTTGCCAGCTCTTGTGCAGTTCGTGTCTTCCCGATTCCTGGCTCCCCCACCAGGGTCACCATTCGTCCTCTGCCGGAAAGGGCATCCTCTAAAGCGGCCTTCAATTCCCCCATCTCTCGCTGGCGCCCCACAAACACTCCACCCGCGAGGCTGTCCAGGATGTGGGCCTCCTCCGCCTCCTCTTGGACGACTGCCGTGGGATCGATGGCCTCCAGGGCCGTGAGCACATCGGCGGCGGACTCCGGTCTCTCCGAAGGGTCCTTGGCCAGAAGACGCAGTATCAGAGCTTCCAGCGGCTTGGGGCACTGGGCGTTGTGCCATGAAGGGGCCACAGGAGCAGTGTTGATGTGCTGGCTTATGATGGCTACGGGGTCGTCTCCCAGGAAGGGCGGTCTGGCGGTCACCATCTCGTAGAGCATGGCCCCTAGGGAGTAGAGGTCGGCTTGTGGGGTTACTTCGCTTCCTAACGCCTGCTCCGGTGGCATGTAGGAGACCGTCCCCACCATCATCCCCTCCTGGGTCAGGCGGGACCGATCTACAGCGATAGCCAGTCCGAAGTCGCCTACCTTGGCCACCCCCTCTGATGTGAGCCACACGTTGCCGGGTTTGATATCCCGGTGCACGATCTCCTTGGAGTGAGCAAAGGCGAGGCCCCGGCACACCGCCTTGGCTATTTCGAGAGTCTGCTCAAGGTCCAGCTTACTGTCGGGAGCCTTCCCGATGGTGCTTTCTACATCCCCGCCATCCATCAGCTCGGTCACCATGTAGGGCTGGCCCTCGTGTTTACCCAGGTCGAAGACGGTGACTATATGAGGATGGGAGCCCAACCGACCCATGGCTTGGGCTTCTCGGGTGATGCGGGTGCGGCCCGCCTCATCCAGGCCTTCGGTCTTGATCAGAGCGACAGCTACTTCCCGGTCTAGGAGGGTGTCGTGGGCCAGGTAGACCTTCTTCTTGGCGCCCTCTCCGAGGAACTTCTTGACTTCGTAGCGAGCATCGGCGAAGGAGGTGGGAGCAGAGAGTTCAGGTTCCGGAGCTTGAGTGTCAGCGGGAGCGGCGATATCCTCCGGCGACTGTAAGGTCGCGGAACCTCTTAACGCACGCTCAGCGGCAGCCACGAATGCGAGACCATCAGGATTCTCCGGGTCAAGGGCCAGAACATCCTGGGCCAGATCACGCACCACGGCCCAATTCCGTTTAGCAACCGCGTCTTCAGCTTTGTCAAGGAGCCGTTCGACCTGTCGCTGTATCCGATCGCTTGCCATTAGACTTAACCCTCAGTATATACCTGAAGGAATGATACTCTCGGCTCGACGCCGTGACAAGCTTTTGTATTCCTGCTGATAGGTACACAATTTCACTCACACCAAGTCTGGCGTCCTATTTTGCGAATGTGACCTTGTCAAGTTATTTTTTGAGGAATTTGTCGCTGGCCTCGGCCGTTACTATGCGATAGACCTCTTGAAGAGGCATATTGCGCTCCAGGGCGATACGGCGGCATGACTCGAACTCAGGGGACAAGCCTACAGCAGCGCCCCCTAGGCTCTTAATCTTCACCTGTACGGGTCCCAGGCTGGAGGAGAACTCCACCACCTCTCTTAGGGCCTCGTGGCGCCGGACAGGGCTGATGCGAATCCCCAAGGTAGATGTTTCCTGAAGAACAGCTTCTACCAGCGTCCCCTCCAGTCCTTGGGGGGCTAAGATGCTGAGCATCGTAGCGGGGCGATTTTTCTTCATCTGGATGGGGGTAAACCACACATCCAGGGCGCCTGATTGGAATAGGCGCTCCATCACATGGCCGTAGAGCTCTGGGCTCATGTCGTCGATATTCGTTTCCAGAAGTGAAAGGGCGCCTTCGCCCTCAGCAGGGGCTAGCTCTCCTAGCCATACACAGAGGACGTTGGGGATGTCGGGGTAGTCTCGAGAGCCTACTCCGTAGCCTACACTATCCAGATATAGGGTTGGCTGCTGGAAGGATGCCAAGGTAGTGATGATGGCTGCCCCTGTAGGAGTGAGCATCTCGCCATCTGGGGAGCCCGGCCTTGAAGCGGCCTTGACGGGAGCCTTGGCGTCGGCGATAAGCTCCAGGGTGGCGGGGGCGGGGACGGGAAGGGCGCCGTGCTGGGAAGACACGACCCCGGCTCCGGTGGGAAGGGGCGATGAGAACACCTCCTCTATTCCCAGCAGGTGCAACCCCAGCACAGAGCCTACCACATCGATAATGGTGTCCATGGCCCCTATTTCGTGGAAGTGGACTTCCTCTATGGGAATTCGGTGCACCTTGGCCTCGGCGGTGGCGAGGCGGCGAAATATGGCGGAGCTTCCTTCTTTTACCTTCTCCGGCAGGGAGCTTTGGGAGATGAGGTCTATGATGGGCTCTAGGGTTCTAAGCGAATCCTTTTTTGCTGTCCCTTCTATTTCCACATTGACCTGGGTGCCAGTGATGCCCCCCCTCCGACTGCGTTGGATGGATATATGATATTCAGAAAGGGGGAGCTTACGGAGTTCCCTGGTTAGGGTCTCCAGATCTAAGCCGGCATCTAGGAGAGCCCCCAGGATCATGTCCCCGCTGGCCCCACCGACACAGTGAAAATAGGCTGCCCTCAAAATTCGCTCCGTTTGCTCCTGATGAAACCCCCATCGGGGCACTGCCCCGATGGGCAGGGAACGGCAAGATATTTCTATGACTAAACACTACTTATCGGAAGACGAGCCTTATCTTGTGAGTAGACCACAGGTCTTGCTGAATCTCTCGATCCTTCCAGTGTTTGTACTCTTGGTCTTTACCTAGGTGTAGTATAAGGGTGATAATGGCCGGATATTGGTGACAGTATAGTAGGGCCTGCCCTATAGCGCAGCCCAATTTGACGGGTAGGTCCAGATCTTTCTTGACGAGGGTTACTACAATAGCCAACGTAGGCTCATCTTCGATATCAATAACCAGGTCTGGAGCGAAATCGGCACCGAAGACGTAAAGAGGCTCTATACCTCCCTCCTCCTCTACCCGACGCTGCCAGACCTCGTACCTGAGGTCGAGGGGTCTAAGCTTCGTCTCTAGAAATTCCTTGACTACGGAAGCGATGGTACCCTTTAAACCCTCTTTGCTTCGGTAGTTGGGCTTTAAAGGTGCCCAGGCTAGCTGGTGAGATATCTCCTCCACCAGCTCTGTCAATCCCAAGTAGCGAGGCTTTTCCTCCACATCTAATACCTCTTAGATAGATTGATCACAGAGATTGCTCATGCCTTCGAGCTTGAGTGGGCCGGGGCAAGCTTGAGGCTTTCGTTCATGCTTCCCGAGCGATATCCCGCTAGGTCTATGGTTACGTAAGTATATCCTAGGGCTTTAAAGTGCTCCACCACTCCGCTCCTAACCTCCTCGTCCAGAAGGAGGTGTATGCTCTGAGGCTCCACCTCTATTCGGGCTATAGTGTCGTGGTGGCGAACCCTGACCTGCTTTATCCCCAGGTTTCTCAGGTACTGTTCCCCCTGGTCTATGCTCTCCAGGGCCTTTAGTGTGACCGGTGTGCCGTAAGAGATGCGGGAGGATAGACAGGCCAGAGCCGGCTTGTCCCATGTGGGTAGACCTATCTCTCGGGAGAGCTGGCGAATCTCCGCCTTGGTTAGACCCGCCTCTTGCAGGGGACTGCGAACTCCGTGCTCCTCTGCGGCTTCCAGGCCCGGCCGAAAATCCCCGAGGTCGTCACAGTTGGTGCCGTTGGCCACCCAGGCCATATCCTCTTTAACGGCGATCTCCTTCAGCTCTTCATAAAGCTCACTTTTGCAGTAGTAGCAACGCCGAGGGCTGTTGGCTATATAGTTGGGATTGGAGAACTCCTTCGTCTCGATGACCTTGTGATTAAGACCCCACTCTCGAGCCAACTCAGTGGCTGCCGCTAACTCCGAGGGAGGCAAGCTGGGGGAATGGGCCGTTACTGCTAAGGATTTAGGCCCCAGCACTTCATGGGCGACGGCGGCCAGAAAGGCGCTATCTACCCCGCCGGAATAAGCCACCACCACGGAGTCCATATTCCGCAGCATCTGCTTGAGCCGAACTAGCTTCTCCTTTGACTGATCCTCTCCCATAATATCGGCCTTCCTTTCTTCACCTA
>JAZGDP010000010.1:0-4558 GCA_036477885.1 Dehalococcoidia bacterium | reverse complement strand
AGGGTTTCTCTATTCACTCAAACTATTCTGAACGTCCAGGACCGGTTTGCCACGTTAGTAATAAGCAACTTACTGTATAGCATTTCCACTCTAGCGCTTACCTGGCTTTTTATAGACCTCTACGGATTGATGGGGGTAGCCATAGCCTCCTTTGTAGCCAATGTGATCTTTGGGCTGGTTACCCTCAACCTAGCCATGGCCAGGGTTTACAATAACTGGCTCACCTCCTTACAGCTCGCTCTGCGGCATACAGCCGCCTGGGGCCTCACCGTTGGGGCTTTTATAGGCTTGGCCCAACTGCCCGACCTTCTTCAGAGGGGCCAGGAGGTTACTGCTGCGTCTGTGGGTATAGGGGTTGGCGCTTTCCTCATCCAGGGTGTCCTGTATTTGGCCGCCTGCCTAGCGGCCTATCAATTCATGTTTAGGGATCAGAGGATTTGGGCCGAGATACGCTCGTTAGTGGAATACGTCATAAGTCTTGTTAGGGGCTCTTCTAAAGGACAAACCCTCGTTAAGAAGCCAGAGCCCCACACTTTCACCTAATCCAAGGCGTTGAATTTTGGGGTTATCGATGGGCAATTTAACTACAACTGAAGAGTATTTCCGTCGCCGTGGAACAGTGGCGGAATGGTGGAGGCCTGAAGGACTACCTCAAGGCTTGGCCTTACACTTCCAAGCCCAGTTAGACTTCCTAATCAGTCAGTTCATCTGGCAAGGGAAAAATGTATTGGATGCTGGTGGGGGGAATGGGAGAATAGCATTCCTTATTTCCACTCTGGGAGCCCAGGTTTATGGCCTAGACATCTCGGAAGAGATGATTGAAGAGGCCCAAAAGGGGGCAACAGGAGTCGGTGCAGCAGTTCATCTCACCCTTGGAGATATAAAGCGTCTTCCTTTTTCAGATGATGTCTTTGATTGTACTATTTGTATCGAGACCCTTATGCATCTTAATAATCCTAGAAGAGCGCTACGGGAGCTCGCCCGGGTCACTAAACCTGGAGGGGTACTAATCGTCGGGGTAGACAATTCCATATCTATAGTTGCGTTAGTTCAGGGCCTGCAAGCGCCTCAGCGTTGGTTATATCAAAGGCTTGTGCTCAAGGAAGTTATTCCAAAAACCCACTGGACACACACGCCGTTGACAGTTAAGAGTTGGTTTTTAGAATCAGGGGTAAATCTTCACCGAGTCTTCGGCATTGGTTTGTTCCATCCGGAAGCCATATTATACCTGTGGCCAAGGGTTTGGATTCGACTCATTCCCTATGCTTTCGCTGGATGGTTCCTGACTCGTGTGGAAGAGCGCTACCGTTTAGGCTGCGGGCCACTTAAGAATTTGATGAAGGCCCTCATCTATGTGGGAGTAAAGCCTGCTGGCGCTGGGCGATCCTGACGAAGGCAACTGCCAGGCCCAGAAAGAGCCAGAGCTGCATATTTTCGTGAATATCTCCCGCCATAGACGCTAAAAAGGTAGCCAAAAGAAGCAACAGGATTATTTTTCCTAGCACACTTGAAGGGTGGTCTCTGGGCACCTTTTTCAGCGCCCTGTAAAACTTGCGTATAGTAGCAGTAAAGAAAATCAACAGAATGCCCAAGGTGGGCCAGCCATAGTTGGCGGCGATGCCCAGATAAGAGTTATGAGGGTCTAAAGCTCGTTCGCCAGGCTGCAAATTAGAAAAGCGCCGCCTTACTAATTCGGGATCCACATATTTCAGCATATCTGTGTAGGCGTTGCCGGCGCCCACCCCCAGCAGGGGCTTCTCCATGGCGGTCTTATAGCCCGCAATCCACAGCTCCCCCCGCTCGGAGCCCCATTTTGCTGGGTTGGCATTTTGAATTCTATCTACTTGGGCATCGAGACGGACACGAAAGCTATCGAAGGCGAAATACAACGCCACAAAGAGCACCAAGCCCACGATGCCCCACCGGAGTATAACTTCAGTGAAGGACACAGAGCCTCCCCGCCATACCAAGGGAATAACTATCAGGAAAATAAGTAAGGAGGTCAGGTTGACGGTGATGAGTAGTGCGCCCAGCAGAATGGGGAGAAGGATCAGAAGCAGATAGCGGATAATGGGCTCCTTGTACAGGGTCAGGTACTGGAAAACGAAGATGCTGGCCAACACCATCTGAAGTCCCGTCGCGCTGGTGCCTCCCACCACGCCGTGAAACTGAGTCACCAACCCCCCCCCAGCCAGCCTGCTTGTAAACAAGTCTCCCGGGCCCGGCCTTAGGTCCCATGCAAAAATGAAGGCTAATATGCTCAGCAGGGCCGACAAAGAGGTGGAGAGGATGAAAGCCCACCCTACACGGCGTAGAGCTTTTTCGCTATCTACAATCTGGACGACGAGAAAGAACAGAACAAATAGCTGAAAGAGCCGGAAGAGGGTGCGTATAACGGGATCGGTTAGCCCTGCATAGGCCGACGAGGCTACCATGATAGCAAAAGCGATAACCAAGAGCCACATCGCCCGTTCATAAACGATGGGCTTCCTGAAGAGGAGGACATGGCTGAGCCAAGCTCCCACCAGCAAGGCCCCGACCACGTTAAACAGGGTAACCCCAAAGAAGGTAACTTCGCTGAGGAAGATAAAGGGGAAGATAAATATAAGGGCCATTAAAGCCCAGCTAGCGTCCTTAAGAAAGACCGGGAGGAGAAATCCTAGGGCGAGGATGCCCAAAAAGCGAGGTAGATCCAATATATATAGCTGATATCCACTGGCCAGATAACCTATGACCAGAGCGCTAACTAGGACAATTGCAAGCAGTAAGAAACGGCCCAGGGGGTTATCTTTCCACCAGTAAAGCTCGGCTACCTGTAATAGGGAGTGTCGGGCGTCTGCCCACCGGGACTGAAGTTGATGAGTCAGTGCTGCTCTCATGGGTTTGATGACTAGTATAGTCAGTTCGGCTGACAGGGTCAATTTAGATTTTATGAAGATTTAATGAATTTTCGAGCAATCAAAAAATCATTTTGAAGTTATAAATGTCATCGGGAGGGCTAAGGGGGTATGACCGTTAATCATCAAAACAATCGTTATGCGGAGCTGGCGTCCTCCTTAGCAAACCATCTTAAAGGCTGCTTGACTAAAGATGGCACCAAATCGGTAAGTTCCATTGCCTTGGCTAGGGCCGAATATTACAGCGTATACACCGTACCCTGGCGTACCGAAACGGTATTGGACATCCTTTGCAGCTATGGGCTGCAAGATAGACTTAAGGACCTTACCGTACTAGATACAGGGTGTGGCTTTGGAGGTATGGCCCTTTATTTGGGTCTAGAGACCTCTGCCTCCAAGGTCATCGCCTTGGATGTAAAGGAGCGGCGACTAAGGGTGCTAGAGGGGATAATCCACGAGTTTGAGCTGCACCACATCAGTGTATTGCAGGCCGATATGCACGCCATCCCCATAGAATCGAAGTCGGTTGACCTGGTCATAGCCTATGAGACGATGGGCTATACCAGTCCTCCCCGGGATGCCATCTTCAGGGAGCTCTATCGAGTCCTTTCACCCGATGGATTCATCATTCTCAAGGAGGAAAATCTACTGTTTCCCCTCTTTGCCCTCAGCAGGCTGCCTCGACTCAGCTCCGTATTCCGAGGCGCTGCAACAGGTGTTTTGGGCAAAGAGTCCTTTGCAGCTCAGGGCTGGGGAAAGCTCAATCTAATTTCATCTTTCGGGTCGAAGGTGCTGTTGAAGGATGCGGGCTTCAAGGACGTCCAGCTATACAGCACCACCACCCGGGAGGCGAAAGGCCTGCTGCGATTCCTCCTGCCTTCCTTCTTTGTATTGGGTAGAAAATAAATCAATTGATGCTTCAAGAACGTTAAGTGATCGATAGAGATGCAACGGCAGAGCTTTTTCCGACAATCAAATCTATTAATTGTACCCATCGCTGGGGGTGGGGACTCTTGATTTGGGGACAAAAGTGGTAAAGGTGAATTCACATCAAGAGGCTCTTAAACTTCAAGGGCTTCGCCATCGGTACGAGAACCATCTGTGTAAAGAGCTCTCACCGCAGGGCCTGGAGGCTATCGTTCAGAAGCCGGTGGAGCTAAGGAAGCTCTCCTATCTCAAGAGGTGGCCAATGCAGCCGGTGCGAGGTCAGCGGCCGCGACTCCTTTTGCAGCGATACGGCAACTTCCTCCAAGGTACTATACTGGATGTCGGTTGCGGTCCAGCATATCTTCGTGAAACCCTTTCTAGCCACTATATCGGTTTGGACCTATCGGGGAGACCCGACGTGCGAGCCGACCTCAGGCATGGTTTACCCTTCAGGGACAACGCGTTCGACTGTGTGGTGGCTAATGATGTGCTGGAACATCTGGAGAACATCCACGAAGCCTTCGACGAGCTCATTCGAGTAACCAAGAAGTATGTGATTATGTCCCTGCCTAACTGCTGGCATCGCTACTGGCAGCATCTTCTTGTTGGGAAAAGCGACCGGTACGGATTGCCGCCCGAGCCCATTGATGACCGCCATCTGTGGTTTTTCAATACAGAGGAGGCGGAGGATTTTGTTTTCTATCGGGCTGCGCTTAACAACGCCAGAGTTTTAT
>JAZGDP010000001.1:0-4183 GCA_036477885.1 Dehalococcoidia bacterium | reverse complement strand
TATAGGCCCCGCAGTGAAAGGGAGATACAGCGGCAGCTACACCGTCGCAATTTTTCTCAGGAAGTGGTAGGGAAGGTGTTGGCTCGCTTAAAAGAGCGGGGCCTGGTGGATGACATAGCCTTCGCTGAATTCTGGAAGGGGAATAGGGAGGCCTTTAGTCCTCGAAGTAGACGGCTAGTGGAGCAAGAGCTGAGGCTAAAAGGAGTGCCCGCCGAGGTGGCAAAAGAGGTCTCCCAAGGGATGGACGACAAGCTGAGCGCCCTGGCAGCGGGAAAGAAAAAGGCTCGCAGCTTGAAGGGGCTGGAGTACCCACAGTTCCGCAAGCGGCTCTCCGATTTTCTCCATCGCCGGGGCTTTGGTTACGAGGATGTCCGTCACGCCGTAGAGCGGATTTGGCGGGAGAAGGAAGAGCTTCCCCTATAGAGAGACCCTTTCCGCAAGGAAGCCATTTCCCTTGACGGTCAACGGGGCAAATGATAAGATGTAGAGATGCGTTTGACCTTTAACAAGGGTCAAACTGTAGAAAGAAAGCGAGGTTAAAAATGGACAATATAGCAGTCCTTATTGGCATTGTCCTGGGAACCCTTGCTTTTGGGGGCGTTGCTGGTTACTTAACTCGGCGCATGCTCTCTTTGCGCAGAATAGATGCCATAGAAAAAAAGGTGGCCAATATTCTCACCGACGCTGAGAAGAGGCGCACGGAGATTCTTCTTGAAGCTAAGGAAGAGGCTATTAAAGTTCGCTCTAACGCCGAGAAAGAGAACCAGGAACGTCGTTCCGATCTGAGACACTTGGAACGTAGAATCACCCAAAAGGAGGAGAACCTGGATCGAAAGATGGAGTCCTTCGAGCGTAAGGAAAGTAAGCTGGACGCTAAGGACAAAGAGATAGATACGATTCGGGCCCAGGTGGAGGAGATCAAAGAGGAGCACCTGAAAAAATTGGAGTCCTTGGCCGGCATGTCTGCCGAGGAAGCCAAGGAGTTCTTGCTAAAACAGGCGGAAAGCCAGATGGAGGATGAACTGGCCCGCCGTTATTGGGAATTGGAGCAGAGGAAGAAGGAGCAGGCCGACGAAAAGGCCCGTAAGGCCATCGCCGTGGCCATTCAGCGTCTGCAGGGTGATGTGGTATCCGAGGCCACAACCGCTGTGGTCTCATTGCCCAATGATGATATGAAGGGACGCATTATCGGCAAGGAAGGACGCAATATTCGGGCCCTGGAGAAGGCCACAGGGGTGGACCTCATTATCGATGATACCCCTGAGGCGGTGACCCTCTCCACCTTCGATCCGGTGCGCCGGGAGATAGCTAGATTGGCCATAACTAAACTCATCAGCGATGGCCGAATTCAGCCCGCTCGCATAGAGGATATGGTGAAGAAGGCCAAACAGGAGGTGGAGGAGACTGTTATCGCCGCCGGGGAGGAAGCGGTATATGAGTTAGGCATCACCGGGTTTCACCCAGAACTGATTAAGTTAATAGGCAGGCTTAAATATCGCTACAGCTATGGCCAGAACATCCTTCAACACAGTATAGAGGTAGCCCATCTGTCCGCCGCTATGGCGGCGGAGATAGGGGCTGATGTAGACATATCTATGAAAGCGGGGCTTCTCCATGACATAGGGAAGGCTCTGGGCCACGACCTTGAAGGGCCTCACGCAGAGATAGGCGCAGACATCGCCCGAAAATACAACATTCGACCTGAGGTAGTGCGGGCTGTAGAAGAACACCACGACGAGGATAGGGTTAACGTTGAAGCCTTCATAGCGGCTGCCGCCGATGCCATTAGCGGAGGCAGGCCTGGGGCAAGACGGGACTCGGTGGAGCATTACATCAAGCGTCTTGAGGCCCTGGAGAGGGTGGCCAACAGCTTTGAAGGAGTGGAGAAATCCTACGCTATTCAGGCCGGCCGAGAGATCCGCATCATGGTCAAACCCAGTGAGATGGACGATGCCAAAGCGGCCCTCTTGGCCAGAGATGTGGTGAAGAAGATAGAGGAGGAGCTAGTCTATCCTGGACAGATAAGGGTTACGGTCATAAGGGAGACTAGAGCTGTGGAGGTAGCAAAATAGATCGTTTAGCGCCTCTCTGAACAAAGGTGGACGGCAGGCGCTCGGCCGAGCTTTTAGGTGTAGTATCCTAAAGGAGAGAAAGGGTCTAGATATAGACTATATGCACATATTGATGGTGGGCGATGTGATAGGCAAGCCTGGCCGAAGAGCAGTGCAAAGTCTGTTGCCGGAATTAATACAGCAGCATACAGTGGACCTGGTGATAGCCAACGGAGAGAACTCTGCCGGCGGGTTTGGGATTACCCTGGAGACGGCCCAGGAGCTTTTTCAGAGCGGGGTGGACATAATCACCACCGGCAATCATGCCTGGGACCAGAGAGAGATCATCCCCCATTTGAACGGAGAGCTCCCCATCCTCCGCCCCTACAACTACCCCCCTGGAGTGCCTGGGAAGGGATACCTAACTAAAGGCCGGGTGATGATAGTGAACCTCATGGGCCGAATCTTCATGCCCACTATAGATTGCCCCTTTCGAGCCATGGATAGTTTACTGAGTCAGATCCCTAACAAACCGCCGGTGATCATCGTGGATTTTCATGGCGAGGCGACGTCGGAGATGGGTGCTATGGGCTGGTATCTGAATGGACGAGTCAGCGCGGTGCTGGGAACCCACACCCATGTAGGCACCATAGATGCCATGGTGTTGCCTAAAGGCACAGCCTATGTAACGGACGTAGGCATGGTGGGCCCTAGAGATTCGGTTATCGGCGACGATCCAGAGCCCGTTATTGAGAGATTTTTGACCGGTATGCCCAAGCGCCTTTCGGTGGGACGAGGGCCGGTGGTAAGGTTTAATTCGGTTCTGGTGAAAGTCGATGATGATAGCGGCAAAGCTGTGGAAATTCAGCGCATCGATTTAGAGACAGAGTAGCCCATGTATGTGGATCTTCATAGCCACACCACGGTCTCTGACGGCGTTTTAAGCCCCGAGGAGTTGGTTCGGCTGGCAGTGGAGAGGGGCCTGAAATATCTGGCTATAACCGACCACGATGCCACCGAGGCCATAGAGCCTGCTCTAGAGGCAGCCAAATCTTATCCCTCCTTCACTATCATCCCCGGTGTAGAGATGAGCACCGATGTAACCAAGGGAGAAGTCCATCTGCTGGGCTATTTCATAGATTATCGAGACTCCGATTTTCAGCGTACTCTTGCCCACTTCCGAGATTCGAGGCAGGAACGGGCTCGAAAGATGGTGCAAAAACTAGAGGCTATGGGGGTTCATATCCAGTGGGAACGAGTCTTGGAGGTGGCAGGTGATGGTTCCATAGGGCGCCCTCATATAGCTCAAGTCATGCTGGAAGCAGGGTACATATCCTCGATTAAAGAGGCGTTCGTCAAATATCTGGCTCGAGATGGCCCTGCTTATGTTGCTCGCGAACGCTTGAGCCCGGTGGAGGCTGTGGGAATGGTAACTAAGGTCGGAGGGCTTCCAGTTCTGGCCCATCCTGGGGATATCCAGAACCTGGACTCTTTAATCGTAGAGACTAAGAGTGCGGGGTTGGTGGGCATGGAGGTGCACTATGATGGATACTCCAAGGCCGAGGTGCAACGCCTGGCCAAAGTGGCCAAAAAACATGGCCTAGTTGCCTGTGGCGGCAGCGATTACCATGGAGAGGGCATCGGCGCTCAAACCGACCTGGGCGATGTGGATGTGCCGATGGAATCGGTGGAGCGGCTCTTCGCCATCGCCCGACAGAGGTCTAACAGAATGGTGCCTAAATGATCCTGGGAGCCAAAGAGATCCAGGAGATCATTCCCCATCGCTGGCCCTTCCTCTTGGTGGATAAGGTGATTGAGATAGAGGCTGGGGTGCGGGCGGTGGGAATCAAGAATGTCAGCATCAACGAACCCTTCTTCCAAGGTCATTTCCCCGGTTACCCGGTGATGCCAGGGGTTTTGATAGTGGAGGCCCTGGCTCAAGTAGGAGCGGTGGCTCTCTTGAGCCTGCCGGAGAACAAGGGGAAAATAGGGTTTTTCGCCGGCATAGACTCCTTCAGGTTTCGTAAGCCCGTCCTACCCGGAGACACCCTGAGGCTGGAGGTCAAGCTCACCAAGATTAGGGGCCCCGTGGGAAAGGGCGCCGCCCGGGCCGAGGTGGAGGGCCAGACGGT